>JBKQQQ010000155.1:0-11012 GCA_052144275.1 Streptosporangiaceae bacterium | reverse complement strand
TTAAGCGAGCTGGCGGGGTTCGGGGGCAGCGAGTCGCGCGGGTTCGCCCGGCGGATGTGCGCGCCGATGGGGCAGACGAGCCCGAGCGGGTCAGCCTGATAGCCAAAGCCGTTATCGTCGCCGAGCGCCGGTACGTCCTTGTCCGGTGCGTCGATCAGGGGCGCGCCACTTGGCCATCGGCCTACCATCTTCGCGGCCAGCGCGACCCGCCTGTCTGGATCTTCGGTTCCGTCGGGCTGCCTGGTGACCTGGTCAAGGAACCGCCAGAATCCGTCGACGTCCTGCTCAAGCTGACGAAGGACCAGATAGGTGCCGTTTCGCCCCAGGTCAGCCGTGCCGCTACCGGCAGGGTCAGGAAGCAGCAGGCGCCCAGGGTCGTCGGACGCCGGCAGTAGCGGCCGGTCGGTCAGCTGGCCGCGGGCGTTCGGGTAACCGAGGACGAACTCGCCCGCGGGCACTGGTCGCTGAGCGCCAGCCGCCTTTGGGAGCCCGGCGATGACTGGCTGGGAGATCCCGTCGTGGAAGCCGAACGGCTCCTGGCTGGCCAGTTCACGGGTGTACAGCTCGGTAACGTCCCTGATGCCCAGCTCGGCGAGCCGCTGCTGCAGGACCGACTGTCGCTGCGTGAGGATGCCTGGCGTGGTGGCGTAGACCAGGATGAGACCGTCAATCGGCGGTCTTTGCGGTCCGCCCCACGCCCAGGAGCGCGGGTCAGATTCCCCGCCGTCCCCGAGGAACCGGCTCCGATTGGTCTCGGTCATGCCCTCGATGAACTCGGCGGAGAATCCGGCCATGACGCTGTCCGGTAGACCGAGCTGGCGCAGGCCAGAAGGTGTGAGTGCGATGTGCAGGGCGGTGTCCCCGGAGAACGGCGCCGCGTTCGTGACCTGCGGCAGCAGCCACTTCAGCAGCGCCTGGGTCGCGGTCGGCTCGCGGGCCGCGAAGATGGTGAACCGCGCGTACCGGTGCTCCTTGTACCCGCGGGCAAACAAGCCCTGGATGTCGGCGAGGTCAAGCTGCACGGCCATGACATGCCTCACAAGAGCGAGAGCCAGCGCTCGGCGGCGGCGGGGTTCATCTCGCCGCGCAGGCCAGCCCGGATCTGGGCGTTCTTCTCGATATTGACCGCGCTGAGCCATGGGTAAGCGCTGTACCACAACGGCACGGGCACCTGATGAATGCGCAAGCTATTTTTAAACTGCTCCTCGTACTTTGCGCCGCCCCAGAACAGCCAGCGGGTCGGCGGATAGCCGACAGCGTTGCCGAACGCAGCGTTCAGACCCCACCAGACCTCGTCAATGAAATCGTCGTTATAAGCCTCGACGGCACCATCGTAATTGCTCGCGAAGGTCATCCTCCGCCAGCCATCAAGGGGTACCCACCGGGCAAAATGGATCGTCGTTATCCCGGCCAGGCTCCCATCGTTGTACACGTGCCGGACCGCATAGTTCAGGGCAAACATCACCCCACGGATCGTCACGAGCCGCAGCAGCCCGGGTTCGATGAAGCCCACGACAGCGAAAGGATTCTGTGCCACGTAATCCTCGTAGCTCGCGAGCGTCTCGAGGTGCTGCAGCGTCGGGCGCTCGGTGACCGGCGTGTCGCGTTGCTCGGCCAAGCGCAACAGCACCGCCAAGGTCGGCAGGGCGAACGCGAGCGCCGGGAGCAACGGCACGAGGGCCAGCGGAACCACGACCTCGTTCACCGCCTCGCGCGCCCGGAATGTCAGGGATGGCGGCGCCGCCGGCTTCATCGCCCACGCCAGATCCGCCCGCCCCGCTACATACGCCTGCAGGTCCCGTCGCACAGCGGCGGGCGCCCGGCCGGTCCAGTCGGCCCGGTCGAGATAGGCCTCCAGCACATCGCGCAAGTACGCTTCCTGGCGGATCTGGCGCAACCCGCGCCCGACCGTGTTGACATAGACGGCGCTGGCCTGAACCAGGTGCTGACGAAGCCAGCCGATCCGCGCACGGCGACGGGCAGCCGGGCCCGGATAGCCCGCGCAGTACCCGAACGCCTGGTTGATCCCGTCTCCGGCCACGTCGATGAGCTCATCCAGGTGCCGGCGCAGCGGCGCGTCCACCTCCGTCATGAGCACCAGGCTGGCTGGGATGGGCCGGCCCTTCAGATCGTCGGTCTGCTCGATCAGGAAGAGCTTGGCGAAGTGCAGCCCGCGCATGTGACGGAAGTGGAACGGGCCGTCCGCCAGCCCCTGCGGTGCGCTCGCGGTGAGCCATTTGCGGAGATCGGCTACCTGCTCCGCCGCGACCATCGCCCGGATCGTCACGCCAAGTTGATGTGGCATGGCGGCGCCCCCCTGCCCGGACCAAATATGATCACCGCACGCTCACCCGGCTCCACGGCTGGAAACCGTTCTGAACCCCGCGTAGCGCCGGGCGGAGTTGCGGATAATGGCGCAACACGATATCAATCATGGACGTCCCCTCCAGCCAAGCCATGCCGGTCGGCGTGTAGACCTCCGGCGTAAAGTCAGTGGTGAAGAAGCGGTCACTGTTCAGCCTGCGGGACGCCATGAGTATGAAAATACGGAAGGCGGTGTCGCTGAAACCGAAACCAGCAGGCCTTTTCTCGGCCAGCATTCCGACTATCGTATCGACGGAGTCGACGTCGCGGTAGATTCGGCGGAGTGCGGCGAGCTGATCCGGGTTATCGGTGAGTTCCTCGAAACTGCCGGCAGGCCGCAGATGAAGGAGCCGGCGGAACTGGTTATAGCGTGGCACGCCAAGCTCCCGGGTGCGCAGAATGTCGGTGGCCGCCAGGTCCATCAGCCGGTCATTATCTGGCCGCTGGAACTGCTGCAGGAAGCGCGGGTAATTGTTCAGGACGAGCGCGCCGGGATGAGCGGTGGCGAAGCTGTAGATGATATCGCCCATGTCGACGCGCCCGGCCACCTCCTGCGCATTGGGGCCGGCGATCTCCGGGAACGTATGCTCAGAAATCACCTGATCGTCGGCGGAGCGGCGGAAGGTGTAGTTATCGGGGATCAGGGGATGCATCCGGTAAACGATCGAGAATTCCTCGGTGAGCGAGTACGGGACGCCGAAATCGTCCTGCGCCGAGCCGGGGATTCCGCTGAGTACCTCACTGCCGCTGATCCGGCCGAAGATCTGGTGAATCCGCTCCCCTGCGACGCCCCACCAGTTCGCGCTCATGGCCGTCACAGTGGTCGGGTGGGCGATGATGGCCGGTGTCCACTCGACCGTGTGAATCTTCGCGATGAGCCCCGCGACGACCAGCCGCGCCCGTTGGTAGAGCTCCTCATCGGTCCATTGCGGGTACGCCGACTTGAGCGCGTCGGCAATCGCGTTGTGCTCCCGGATGAACAGGGTGCTCATCATGTTCAGTCCTAGCCACCAGCCCGGGACGAATGCCGGGCTCAGTGCCGGGTCGTCGGGCAGGACGAGCCGGTTGTCGGCGCCGATGATCAGCTTGCCGTCCGCCCCGCTGCGCCGCGGCACCTGGTCTCCGGCGGTGGTGCCGCCGCCGTACAGCTGTGATGAGTCCCACCACGGTGTCTCGGTGTTGAGGAAAGTCTGCGGCCCGTCCTGGCCGGTAGTGCGGGTGGGATCAGGCAGCGTCTTCAGCACCGTCAACGGCCGTTGCGGCCACGGGTCATCCGCGGCGAGGGGCACCTCGAAAACGTGTCGCGGATCGCCGGCACCGTGACTCAACCAGTCTTTCACCATGAACTGGATCCAGGCGGCCGCCAGCAGGTTCAGGCTCGTCGCCGGAATGAAGTCATGCCGGGTCAGCAGTTCCCGGCTGACCACACGCGGGTTCGGGTCCAGGATTTTGTCCGGCGCTTCCTGATATCCGTACCGCAGGGGCACGTTACGGCCGAAACGGGTGCCCGCCATGCCCATCGCCGGGCTGCGAAGGTCGTTGTAGGCACCATCGGGCGTCCGCGCGGTGAGGGTCTCGGGTGTGGGCGCGGGGAGCTTGGGCGTGACCGCCATCGGCAGGCCGTTTGTGTCATAGAGGTTGCGCTGCCGCAAGATGTTCCGCAAGCCGATGAGCACAAGCAAGCCGACGGGCTTCGGCAGCTTGTCCCAGCCGAATTTCTGGTCGGCCGTTTGGGCGGTCCAGTCATACAGACGCCACCAGAAGGTGTTCCGGTAGCCACTGCTGGAATTGGCGGGCTCGGTCATGATGTTACCTTTCACTTCGCTCCGCGAGATACGCCGTGACCGCGAGGCCGGTATTTGCCGCAGAGATCAACGTGAGCGCGATCGCCCAGGGCCGCCGTACCCGGCCGCTGAGTCCCAAAGTTGCCGCGGTGGCCGTGTCGCTGGCGTGGATGATGATGGCCTGCCCGAGCGCGCGGCGAAGCGGGGGGCCGGATAGGGCGAGAAGATCAACGCCAAGGACGACGGTTCGGATCCCGAACATTCGCAGACCGTAGACCGCCGCATTGTCGCCGCCTGGCGACTCGCCAAACCTGCGGATGATGACGGACGGCGCGGTCAGCGCCACGGAACCGTTGACGATCCGAATGCCCGCCAGTGAGTACCGGGCGATCCGTCCGATGCGGGCGGCTTGGTCTTCGGCGCGCTGCGCCTGTGTTACGTCCACGGCCATCACGTTCCCGGTGCGTTGCCGAGCTGGGCCGACGCCGACGGGCTGCCGTGGCCAGCGGGGGCAGGGCACGTGAGGGGCGGCGTGCACTCCTTCGCGGCAGCCAGGACGGCGGCCTGGCCGAGCTCGTGGTAGGCCTCGAACTCGGCGGCGTCGTACAGCTGCTCCAGCGTGCTATCACACGGGTAGGTCGAGTGATCCTGGGCGTAGGCGAGGACGTCCCAGGGCGCTTCCGTCCACCAGCCGAGCTTGCACACCCAGATGTCACCCTTTTCGGGCAGCCCGGGCGCCCTACTGAACGTGCCGTATGCCCACGGGTGGATGACCTGGCCCGGTTTCAGCCCGGTGCCTCCCTCAATCATCTTGGCGGGATCGAGGGTGATGTTCACTCCAGCGTCGCTCCTGGCCAGGGCGATGGAGCCGCCGAGGGTGAACCATGTGTCGGCCCTGTCACCGGAAGCGTCCAGCACCACGATGTGCTGTGCGCCGCGGCGCAGCGCCTCGACCAGGCCGAGGTTGTCGTAGTGGCCACCGTCGGTCACGTACATCCACGTGTCGCGGTAGCTCAGGTGGCCGACGGCCTCGGACCACAGCAGGCCGACCGTGGGCTGCATCAGCCGGTACCAGAGTTCCCCGGTGAGCTTGCCGCGGAGCCTGAGGTCGAGGACATGGGCCCAGAGCCTGGCCTCCCGGTCGGCGTTCAGGTCCGCCTTACGAACCCAGAGCGGGTGCGGCGACAGATACCACAGCAGCAATAGGAGTGGCCGCCGCGCCCACCCCCGGTCAGGTTGCCTGTGGATGCCCGCTGCCTGCTCGTCGATCCGCTTCCGCGCTTCCCGGACCAGTGCAGGGTGCGGCAGCCACACGCCGAGGCGGACGTTCGTCGCGGTGAGCAGAATCCGGTAAGCCTGCCGCGTCGCGGAACCCATCAGTGGCGAGATGGCCGCCCCGCTGATCGCCGAGATGTCGAACAGTGTGCTGCGGCGCTGGCCGACGAGAACCTCGTAGTCGGAGGTCAGGGCCTGGGCGTCAGCCTCCCCTTCGGCGCAGGTTTCGCGGCGCAAGGTGACGTGCTCCGGGTCGAAGCTGATGCAGAAACCGCCGCTGCCCGGTGGCACCTCGCGGTCCGCGTTGATGTTGGCGGTTCCGCAGATCACAAGGCTTGGTTCTTCGGTGGAGCCCCTGTCGTCCTTCAGCTCGGACAGGCGGATTGCGGCGGCCTCGGCGAACAGGCGGCGCGCGCGCATCGGGTTCCGCTCTTGCGCAGCCTGCCGCGTGACGGCGAATGCGTTGGCCAGCCGCCACCTGTAGACATCGTGCAGCGACATACGGTTGACGTTCACGACGACACGGCCAAAGATCATCACGGCCAGCGCGGCGATCACCTGCAGGAGCTGGCCCGTGGTGAATCCGGACCGGGCGCCGTCGCTGATCCACAGCAGCGAGAGCACTGCGCCGCCAAGGACGATCACGGCGCTGGCCAGCCACGGCAGCAGCTGCTGGCGCAGCGAGCCGGCCAGTTTGGCGAGGAAGCTCGGCTGCCCGGCTGCGGCCGAGTTCGCCTGGCCGCTCAGCGTGTTCCACTTGGCGAGCCCCGCCTGGCAGAACTTGGCAATCGCCGCCACCGCGGCGACCAGGCCGGCCACCGCCGCGGCCGACCAGGCCGGCCTCACGCCGAAGCCGAGGGCGCGCACGACCGTGCCGAACGATCCGGTGCTGCGTGTCAGCCACGAGATCAGCGGCGGGGCCGCGAGCATCGCCAGGGCTAGGCCCACCGTCAGGAAAGCAGCCCAGCTCACCACCTTCGCACGGTTGGCGCTGCGGTCTGGGTCGTCCGGCTTCAGCCAGGACCACCACCGCAAGCGGATTGCGCGGCGGCTGAGCGGCGGCTCGAGCGTTAGCCACCAGAACGCGAACAGCGCCAGAGTGATCCCGGCACCGATCACCGTGGGCAGCCACCACGCGGTTGCGGTCGCCGCCGCCGTCATCGTGCGCGGCCCCGACGGGACTAGCACGCCCTGCCAGCGCAGCAGCCAGCCCCAGGCGTGCGTGAATGCGTAGACGGGGGCGGCCACGATGATGAACGTCACGATTGCGCCGAACAGCAAGGATAGGACACCGACCAGCACCGTCGCGCCGTCGGGCGCGATGTAGCGGGTGTTGTCGCGGAAGTTCCGCTCTTCGGCGGTACCGGGGGCGTAGGCGTGAGGCGTCGTGCCGGACGGCAGGGCGTGCGCCACGAGTGCGCGGGAGGAGGCGATGTAGCTTCCACCGGATACTCCCACGACCCACTTGGCGGTCCCGAGCAGACCGCCACTGTCGAGGCTCTGTAGTGCCCCCAGGCAGTAGGCGGCGGACCGGATGCCGCCTCCCGAGCAGCAGATGGCCCAGTCGCCACCGCCTGTCGCGCCCGCCCCGGCAACGGGCACCGCCCTGTCCTGGGCGGGGCGCGCCGGGTCAATCACGGCTGCCTGCGGACTTGATCCCAATGACGTCATGCCGCCCCCTCCTCGGGCCAAACGCCGGGCGCACCGGGCGTTCACTGGCACGGAGTCAGCAGAAACCTCCCTGATACATACCAGCGGCGCGAAAGACGGAACTGATCACGTCGTCACTGGCTGTGCCCGGGGCGCGGCCTGCGCCGCCGGGCGGGGCGCTGGCGGGATGGTCAGGGCAGTGGCGATAGGGCCAGGGTGTCGCCGGCGGCGGGCGCTCCGGCCACGGTGCGACCGCCCGGAGAGACCGCTACGGGTCCGGCGCCGATGCCGGACAGGGTGCTGGTGGTGATGCGGGTGACCGCGCCGGGGCCGGTCACGTTGAACCGGGTTACCGTGCTGCTGCCCACGATCATGGTCAGCGTGTGCCCGCCGGCGGAGAACGCGAGCGCGACGTCACCGGACGGTCCTGCTGGCGGGACGTTTGGGTGGAGCGTGGCGATCCTGGCCGGCTGAGCCGGGTCGGCGACGTTCCACAGGACCACTATGCCGTCGTCGTTCGCGCTGGCCAGCAGCTGCCCGTCCGGGGAGAACGACAGGGCGACGTCCGGTAAGAAGCCTGCTTGCCGTGTGCCTTCGTGCAGGCGGACCTGGCTCTGGAGCCGGCTGCGGCACCTTCAGGGCGTACGATTTTGTAGCTCGCCAGCGCGGGCTCCGGGCCACCACCGGGCCGGGCGTATCGACGGGTTAGTGAACGCACAGGGCTGGCCGGCGCAGGTTCGGTTTCGAGGAGGGCCGTCGATGACAGATGAGCCGTTCCGGACGATCATTGAGCCGTTCCGGATCCACTCCGTCGAGCCAATGCGGCTGACCACCCGGGCCGAGCGGGTGGCCGCCCTGGCCGCTGCGGGGTACAACCTGTTCGAGTTGCGGGCCGAGGACGTGCTGATCGACCTGCTCACCGACTCGGGGACCGGCGCGATGTCGGCTGAGCAGTGGGCCGGCGTGCAGCGCGGCAATGAAGCTTACGCGGGATCTCCCTCGTTCGAGCGGTTCCGTGCGGCGGTGACCGGCCTGTTCCCGTTCCGGCATGTCCTGCCCACGCACCAGGGCCGGGCCGCGGAGAAGATCTTGTTCACCGTAACAGGCGGCCCGGGCCGGGTCATCCCGAACAACACCCACTTCGACACCACCCGGGCCAACATCGAGTTCACCGGGGCGCAGGCCGTCGACCTGCCCATCCCGGAAGGCCTGCAGCCGGCGCTGCGGCACCCGTTCAAGGGCAACATGGACGTCGCGGCGCTGGACCGGCTGCTCGCCGAGCGAGCCGCCCATGTCCCGCTGGTGATGCTGACCGTGACGAACAACTCCGGCGGCGGCCAGCCGGTCAGCCTGGCCAACATCAAGGCCGTCCGCGAGGTCTGCGACCGGTACGGCAAGCCGCTGTTCCTGGATGCCTGCCGGTTCGCGGAGAACGCGTGGTTCATCAAGACCGGCGAGCCCGGATACGCCGATGTCCCGGTCGCCGGGATCGTCCGGCAGATGGCGGCCCTGGCGGACGGGATGACGATGTCGGCGAAAAAGGACCCGCTGGCCAACATCGGCGGCTGGCTGGCCCTCAACGACGACAGCCTGGCCTCGCAGTCCCGCAACCTGGAGATCCTCACTGAGGGCTTCCCCACCTACGGCGGGCTCGCCGGCCGGGACCTGGAGGCGATCGCCCAGGGGCTGAGCGAGTGCATCGACGACGACTACCTGCGCTACCGGGTGCGCTCGATCGCCTACCTCGGTGAGGCGCTGGAGTCCGCGGGAGTGCCGGTCGTGGTCCCGTTCGGGGGCCACGCGGTCTTCATCGACGCGCGCGCCCTGCTGGCGCACCTGGACCCGCTGCACTACCCGGGCCAGGCGCTGGCCTGCGCGCTGTACACCGAAGGCGGAGTGCGCGCCTGCGAGATCGGAACCGTCATGTTCGGCCTGCGGCCAGACGGCACCGAGGTCCCGGCCGCGATGGACCTGGTCCGTCTCGCCATCCCCCGCCGTACCTACACCCAAAGCCACCTCGACTACGTGATCGAAGCCGTCATCCGGGTGGCCAGCCGGGCAGCCCAGCTGCCCGGCATGCGCATCGTGTCCCAGCCCCGGCAGCTGCGGCACTTCACCGCACGGTTCGCGCCGCTGCCGTGACCCGAGCCGAAGCCAGCACCAGCGGCGGCCGACCAATCCCGAGTTCGCCACGGTCGGCGACGCGCTGTGGTGGGGCATCGTCACCCTCACCACCGTCGGCTACGGCGACATCGTCCCCAAGACCCCGACCGGGCGTTTTGCGGCTGTCGCCATCATGATCACCGGGATCGCCGTCTTGGGCTTGCTCGCGGGCTCCCTGGCGAGCTTCTTCCGGCTGGATGGGGGCGAAACGGCTGACGGGTCACCAGCCGGCGAGCCGGCAAGCACCGCGGCCACGTCCAACGACGCTGCGCTTCAGGCCCTGGCCACCGAGGTATCAGCCCTCCGCCGTCAACTGGAGGCCCTGACCGAGCGGTTGACCGGAGCTCCCCCGACCTGACTTCGGAATCAGCTCAGGGGTTGTGCGGATGTCTCGTGAGTACTTTATCCGCACTCATATCTATGCATGAACTGGAATACTCGCTCACGCTCTCTCGACCTTGCCAAGATCCATCAGGAGGTTCCGGATCTGCTGCGTGGGCACGGCGCAGCCCGATTGCCAGCTATCGCCTACTTGACATCCATCTGCACAGCTTCATGATATGAGGCATCTCGCTCACGCTGGCGGAGCAACGGGCTAAAGCCGTCGAGGTCTGGGGCAGGGCGTGGACAAAGGGGTCCCGGCCGCAGGCCGCTGGGCTGGAACAGCAGATGGCCGCGCCGCCGGATCGACCGCTGGAAAGGACATCTATGACCGGCAAGCTGGAAATCGGGCCTGACGGCCGGGTGACCGGCCCGGTGGCGATCACCTATAACAGCCCGTTCCCGACCAGCAACGGCTCCTGGGGATCAGGGGCCATGATGGGCGTCGTGATGCATACGATGGTCGGGAACCTGCAGCCGACCACCGTCAATCTGTTCAACAGCCCCTCCGCCGCCGTGAGCGCGCATTTCGGCATCGCGCAGGACGGTTCGGTCTGGCAGTTCGGGCCGATCGGCAAGGGCTGGATCGCCTGGGCGGAGATGGCCGGCAACGAAACCTGGTACTCGATCGAGCACGCCGACGACGGCAACACCGAGAACCCGCTCACCGATGCGCAGCTCACCGCATCAGCGCAGCTGGTCGAGGTCCTCAGCAGGTTCGCCGGGTTCCCGCTGCAGGTCACCGACTCGGTAGATATTAAAGGCTACGGAACTCACGTGATGGGCGGAGGCGCCTGGGGCGGCCACACCTGCCCGGGTCCCGGGCCGCGGGCCGGCCAGCGATACGAGATCATCAGCCGCGCGGAAGCGATCCGGGCGGGGCAGGTCGCCTGGACAAGCGACGGCAGCCTGTCCCTTAATGACCTAGCCGCGCAGCTCAAGACGGAGGCGTCGTCGATCCTGCAAATGACCGCGATCCATGACGGCGCATTCGCAAGCGATGCAGCCGCCTACATCAACGGCGTGTTCGCGGGAACCACCTCTCCCGGGGCGGCCATGCCGGCCGGACTCGTACTGTGGGTGCCGGAAAGCTGACGAGCGACGAGCATGTGGATGGTAAGACTGCGCAAACCTGGGGACTTCGGCGAGTGCGGCCGGTCCCGCGGCGGCGATCTTACGTCGGTGGGCAGCTAACGGCGCCGGCCATGTCCTGCTGCTGCCAGCCGGTCTTGTCCAGCGCATACTCCACGGCCCCGAACTGGTCGCCATCGATCGGGTAAGGCCAGGGCTGATGGAAGATCCGCACCAGCTTCAGGCCCGCCTTCTCCATCACCCGCCGCGAGGCCATATTCACGGCCATCGCCTCCGCGACCACGCGCTGCACACCGAACTCGG
>JBKQQQ010000154.1:0-22010 GCA_052144275.1 Streptosporangiaceae bacterium | reverse complement strand
GCCCGGTGAGCTCCAGCCAGTTGGCCACGCCCGGGTCGCGCTCGCTGATCACGAACCGCAGCTGGCCGTCCGGGTCGATGCGGGCCTGGTCGGCGGTGAGGCTGGTCTGGTGGTTGATGTAGTCCAGCGAGACGTACCACATGCTGCCGAGCTGGATGCCCTGGTAGGGCGCGGTGGCGGCGCCGGCCGCGGGTACGGTCACGATCATCGCCTGGTCCTCGGCCAGGTCGAAGTGGCCGGCCGAGGAGAACTGGGTGGCCAGGCCGCCCGGCGTCGACCGGGGCGGGGTCATCGTGTTGACCGGCTCTTGCAGGTAGAACCACTCGGGAAAGGCCAGGAACGTCCGCAGCCGGGACAGCAGGATCTTGCCGGCCACGGCGTAGCGCTTTTCCATCGCCGCGGTGTCCGCGGGCGGCGGCGCCCAGCCGGCCCGGTCCTCCCGCCGGATGCTGATCGTGCCCCGGCGCTCGCTGCTCCAGTCGCTGTACACCTCGCGGACCAGTAGCATCGACGACCCGGCGCGGAGGGTGAAATAGTTGCGCCCGGCCTGGGCTTCTGGGGCCGGGCCGAAGCGCAGCTCGAACGAGCCGTCGGCGGCGATGTCGATGGCCCTGTCGTCGAACGCGCTCAGGCTGTCCGGCACCTCGACGGGGGAGTAGTCCCCCTTCAGCACCTGGAAGCTCAGGTCGGCGGTGCTGCCGCGGCGGCCGGTGACCACGTACTCGGCGTCATCCCGCAGGTAGGCGTGGAAGTACAGGGTGTCCGGGTTGTCCAGGCCCATCTTGGTGTAGGGGCCGGTCGACTGCACGAAGTACGGGAAGTCCCGCTGGTAGGCCCAGGCCATCCGCAGCGACGCCTGGATGCTGCCGGCCAGGTAGTCATACCCTTCGGCGAGGTCCTGCTCGCTGGCGATGTGCGGGGCGCTGGCGATGATCTTCTCGGCCTCGGCCAGCGCCTCAGCGAACGGCTGCGTCAGCATCGAGCTTTGCGATCATCTTGAGGCTGGGCAGGTCGTCAAGGGACATCATCGTCTCGTAGGTGCGCACGTAGCCGGTGTGCGCGATCCGCCAGCGGCCGTCCGCGCCCCGTTCGTACCGGTCGTGATAAAACGCCGCGCCCGCGATCACGACGCGGAACTCGGTCGCGATCACCGTGTCCTGGAACGACCAGATGCCGGTGGCGGTGTCACCGTCCACGGCGATCTCCGGCTGCCCGGCCGCGTGTGCGGTGAGGATTCCCGGCCCGAGCTGGGTGCGGAAGAACGCGACGATCTCGTCCCGGCCGCTCATCTTCAGCGGCTTGCCGTAGGCCTTCGTGCCGTAGTCGACAGTGGCGTCTGCGGTGAACGTGTCGCCGATCTCGTCCCACAGCTTGGTGTCCACGCAGCGCAGGTAGCGATACTTCACCTGCCGGATGTCTTCGATGGTCCGGAGTTCTTCGACTGGGTCCATGGGCACAAGCTTGCTGCATCTGGTTCACTGAAACAAGAACCTGTTCTAGTTTCAGGCCAGGGAGGCACCGTGCGATTCAGCTACGCCGAGTCGATGACCGACCCTTCCTTCTACGCCCCGCTGGCGCGCGCCGCCGAGGAGGCCGGCTACGACTCGATGGTCGTGCCGGACAGCATCTGCTACCCGCGGCACGCCGTCAGCCAGTACCCGTTCAGCCCGGACGGCAGCCGCGAGTTCCTCGAGGACAAGCCCTTCCTCGAGCCCTTCTCGCTGATCTCGGCGCTCGGCGCGGTCACCAGCCGCCTGAGGTTCGTCACGTTCGTCCTCAAGCTGCCGGTCCGCGACCCGGTGCTGGTCGCCAAGCAGGCCACGTCGACCGCAGTGCTGACCGGCGGCCGGCTCGTCCTCGGCGCCGGCGTCAGCCCGTGGCGGGAGGACTACGAGGTGCTCGGCGTGGACTGGGCCAGCCGGGGGCAGCGGATGGACGAGTCGGTCGCCATCCTCCGCGGCCTGGCGGCCGGCGGCTACTTCGAATACCACGGGAAGATCTTCGACCTGCCGCCGGTCAAGATCGCGCCGGTGCCGCCGGACCCGATTCCCGTTCTCATCGGCGGTCATTCGGACGCCGCGCTGCGCCGCGCCGCCCGGCTGGGAGACGGCTGGCTGCATGGCGGGGGAGACCCGGCGGACCTGCCCGGCCTGCTCACCCGGCTCGCCCGGTTCCGCCGTGAGGAAGGCGCCGACCATCGCCCGTTCGAGGTGCACGTGATCTCGGCCGAGGCCTACACCGTGGACGGCGTACGCCGGCTGGCGGAGGTCGGCGTGACCGACCTCATCGTCGGTTTCCGCTGGCCCTACGTGACCGGTCCCGACACCGAGCCCCTTGAGCACAAGCTCGCCAGCCTGCGCCGCTTCGCCGACACCGTCATCGCCAGGGTGTAATCCCGAGCACCCCGCACCCCGCACCCCGCACCGAGGCGCACGCGCCCGCCCCAGGACGCACGCACTCCGTCTCGGGCGCCGCACACACCACACGCGCCCCGCCCCAGACGCGGCGCATAGTGCCCCAGACGCGGCGCGTAGTAATGAATGTGGCAACCTACCCAGAAGAGAGGTCTTTGATAAATCCCACAACCATCAGGCCAGGTCAGCGCGCCGTCTGGTGATCGAGGCCTCTTACCCACTCTGACGACTCGTGGCGTAGGGGATGAACCCCACCACAGGAAGGTGCCAAATCTGAAAGTGCGCCATGTCCGCCGACTGACCATCGAAGCAACTATCCAGCCCCGACCATGGCCCGGGCCTTGACGGGGTAGCCGGTTAAGGCCCCGGGCGGCTCAGCGCCAGGACACTTAACCCGGTCCAGTGACCCGGCCTACAAGCCCTGTGGAAACAGCAACCTTAAGGAGGCGGCCCGCCCACCCACCCCCAAGGTCGCGGTTCCCGCCGCACATCCGCGCCACTGACCGCGCCGCGCAGCAACAACCCTAAACAGCCGCGGCTGCTCACGAGGCACCCAAGACCTCTGCCGCTACGGCGAGCCGATTCCGTCGGTGGCGTGGGCGTAGCGGCACACGCCAACAAACCCTCGCGGTCGCCGAGCGCACAGTATGCACATGGCCGCCGCAGGTGTTTCGCCGCGCCGAGTGGCACCGCCCGGCCGACAAGCCCGGCGGACTCCGCCCCTGCTACAGAGATTGAAGGGCCAGCATTTGGCCTCTACGGTGGTTGGGGTTCCAGGGTCAGTCCGGTCTGGGCCAGGAACCCCTCGATGAGGGCGGGCCGGTACTGGATCCGCTTGAGCCGGTTCTTGACGATCGCGGCGAGCTGATCCACGTCGCGGGCGGCGAGGTTGCCCAGGCCATTCTTCATGTTCGCCCAGACGCCCTCGGCGGCGTTGAGGTCCGGGGCGTAGGCAGGCAGCCGCACCTCGGTCAGCCAGCCTGAATGAGAGCTGACGAACCTCCCCATCGCGGCACTGATGTGGGTGTTCAGGTTATCCCAGATCAAGATGACCGGGGCCTGCAGTTCCTGGTGCGCGGCGGCGATCAGGCCAGCGTAATCGGCTTCGGACATCGAGCGGCGCTCGCCCTTGCGCCCGCGGTGGATACGGACCCGGTAGAACAGGTGGCCCCGCGCGCCGGGCCGCAGGCACACCAGCCCCGCGACCGACACCCGGCCCGAGCCCTTGCCGCAGACCGTGACCACCGGGGTGTGCCCACGGCGGGCCCAGGTCCGGGCCTTCGCCGGGCGCAGGTTCTGCCCGGCCTCATCCTCAAAGCAGATCCACGCCCCGGCCGCCGCCGCTAGCCTCGTACCTTCGCCCACCTCTGGCTCCGCCAGGCGGCGATCTTCGCCTCGTCCCGCTCCGCGGCCCGGTGCACCGGGACCTGCGGGGTGTACCCGAGGCGGTGCAGCAGATACGACGTACCGCGCAGCGTGTACCGGACACGGAACAGCCGGCCGATCAGCGCCGTGACCCGGGCCAGCGTCCACCGCTGATCCTCACCCCACCCCCACGCAGCCGGGCCGCCGTCCAGCGCGGCCCGCAGCCGGGCCAGCTGCGCCCCGCCCAGCCGGCACACCGCCCCGCCCGGGCCCCGGACGCCAGCGCCGCCTCACCGCCAGCACGCCAGCGCCGCCGCCACGCATACGCCGAATTCGGCGAGACCCTCAGCCGCCGCGCCACCTCCGGCGGCTCAACCCCCTCCGCGAACCACTCCGCGGCCTGCAACCGCACTTCCTCACGCCTTGCCCGCCCAGCGGCGGACAGGCCACCACCATCCGGATACCTCATAACACCGCAGTAGCCCCGCCAGCAGCCACCGTCACCACGACACGCCGACGAGGTGCCGACTGTGAGAATCCTGACAATTCAATCCCTGTAGCAGCTTGTCGAGCTGAGCAAGCAAGACGTCATACGGCGCTACGGCGTAGCGCAGAGCCGCCTCAGTCATCACGAAGTGGAAGGTCTTACCCGGCGCGTGCAAGAGATCTTGCATGCGCATCCGAAGCCGCACGGCTTCATCGAACTCCGGCGGCACTCGCTGTTGCGCGGCAAACCCCTCGAAGATACAGCGCGCATACTCGGGCGTTTGCACGGAACCTGGAACGACAGAGCATTCGAACACTCGGAGCATCGTCGTTTCTGTGATCAGCCGGGTGAGACTGATTTGGCGCGCGTGGACACCTGCATAGAGCTGGCGGCGCCACGTTGTGTAGAACGTCTCCACTGCATTGAGCTGTATCCGCAGCTCGGCTAGGGCCTCGGGCGCGTTGGCTGCGGTGGTCCACTCGACGAGATCCTGGTCGGACGGGGCCTGCTGGCCGAGCTCGAGCTTGGAAACCCGACTGGCACCGTACCAACCAAGCTTGTCGGCGAACTGTTTGCCGTTCAGCCCTGAAGCGCGACGCAGTTCCCGCAAGCGCGCGCCGAGTGCCTCACGCGCTTGCTGAAGGTTGGACGACAAGGTCCCCTACCTGCTCTATGTACTCGTCGCGAGGAGCAGCGTAGTGCCAGGCCGCATCTCTCCAGTAACTGTGCTGAACGACAGCGGCAGGATCACGGACGACCGCCCACCTCAGAATCTCGTTGGTCTCATCGTCGAAGTGGATGAGGACGAGTAGCCGAGAGTCGAACAGCCAGTAGTCATAGTCCGGGAGGCGCAGCGGGAGCGCTCGGCCGCGGGCCAGGTATCTGATGTCTTCACCGGCATCGACGGTGGTCCGGCATGCCCACAGGCCGAACCGCGTGTAGTCAGACCATGGCT
This sequence comes from Streptosporangiaceae bacterium, assembly GCA_052144275.1. GTDB lineage: Bacteria > Actinomycetota > Actinomycetes > Streptosporangiales > Streptosporangiaceae > Palsa-504. The sequence goes on along the minus strand of JBKQQQ010000154.1, from coordinate 16,789 downwards.
CAGAGACAACGCGTGCGCGTTCGATCCGCTTACCGCTAGCCGTCTGCTCGCGGACGTTCTGCATCCAGGATTCGTATGAATCCAGGCTCGGCAGGTCACCCGATAGAAACTGCCGATACGCCGCCTCATCCACGCCGACGTAGGATTCGCGGACCTCCAGCCGGAACGCGGTGTGGTTAAACGTATGGAACAGCTCGAAGAACTGTTCTTCGGACAGGTATGTCACCGCGCGCTGCACGGCGTCATCGTAGGGCCCCTGGACGTACATCGGCTTGCCTTCGTGCCCGAAGGTGATAAACGTAGCCGAGCTAGGCTCTCGCCGGAGGGCAGGCCGTCAGGCGGGGCGGGGCTCCCTGGGCAGGCCGAGCACGCGCTCGCCGATGATGTTGCGCTGGATCTGGCTGCTGCCGCCGTAGATCGTCTCGGCCCGGGACAGCAGGAAGGCCCGCTGCAGCGGCTCGAGCGCGTAGCCGTCACCGGTCACGGTCAGGTCCTCGGCGAGCAGTTCGGTCGCCAGCTCGAGTAGCCGCTGGTGCTGGACCGAGGCGTACAGCTTGGCGGTGGCCGCCTGGGCACCCGGCGTGCGGCCCGCGACCAGCTCGCCGATCGTGCGCAGCGCGGTGACGCGCATCAGCCGGACCGCGATCCAGGCATCGACCAGCCGGTGGCTGAGCCCGCCAACGCCCACGCCGGCCCCGGCGCCCACGCCGGCGCCGGCGCAAGCACGGGCCAGCTCCAGCACGTGCTCCGCCTCCCGCTCGAACCCGAGCTGCTGCGGCATCAGCAGGGTGCCGCGCTCCACGCCCAGCGCCGCCATGGCCACCTTCCAGCCGTCACCCGGGGCGCCGACGACCAGGTCCGCGGAGGTCCGGGCCGAGTCGAAGAACACCTCGCAGAACTCGCCGTCGCCGAGCATGTTGGTGATCGGCCGGACCTGCACGCCCGGCTGCCGGGCCGGCACAAGAAGCAGCGAAAGCCCGTGGTGCCGCGAGGACCCCGGCTCGGTCCGGCACAGCACGTACAGCCAGTCCGCCGACGCGCCGAACGTCATCCAGATCTTCTGGCCGTCAATGACCCACTCATCTCCCTCCAGATGAGCCTGGGTGCGCACCGAGGCCAGGTCGGAGCCGGCGTCCGGCTCGCTGAAGCCCTGCCCCCAGAACTCCTCAGCGGCCAGGATCTTCGGCAGGAACCTGGCCTTCTGCTCCGGCGTCCCGAACATCAGCAGCGTGGGACCGAACAGGTCCTGCCCCTGCACGCCGAGCCGGTAAGGCGCCTGGGCACGGGCGTAGAAGTACTCGAAGATGATCGCCTGGGAAAGCGTCGCCCCGCGGCCGCCGTACTCCGGCGGCCAGGTGAGCCCGAGCCATCGTCCCGCCGACAGTTCCTTCTCCCACCGCAGCCGGACGTCCCACGCCGCGGAGTCGTCCGGCCCGCCCACGCCGCGGTGCGCCGCGAACTCGCCGACCAGGTGCTCGTCCAGCCAGCGCTGAACCTCGTCGGCGAACGCCCGGTCCTCCGGCCTGATCTCTATCTCAGTACTTTCTGCTCGCCTCCAGGGCGCTTCGAGGCGCCGCCTTGCTTGCCTGGCCGCCTGCGGCGGCGGGCCCTCGTCGCTCGTCCCTCGCTCCTCAGTCCAGGCGCCGCCGCGCCCCTTCGGCTCGATATCCATCCTCAGACCTCCAGCCCGAGCCGCAAAGCGAGCAGGTCCCGGTGGTAGCCGGGGGTGCCGAACATCGCCTCGCTGGCCTTGGCCCGCTTGAAGTACAGGTGGGCGGGATGCTCCCAGGTGAAGCCGATGCCGCCGTGCACCTGGATGAGGTCGCCGGCGATCTTCGAGTACGCCTGGGAGCAGTACACCTTGGCCAGGCTGGCGGCCAGCGGTACGTCCTCGCTATCGGCGGCGAGCGCCCACAGCCCGTAGTAAGCCGCCGAGCGGGCCGCCTCCGCCTCGGTCAGCATGTCCGCGCACATGTGCTTGATGGCCTGGAACGAGCCGATCGGCCGCCCGAACTGGACCCGCATCCCCGCATACCCGGCGGCCATCTCCACGGCCCGGGAAGCGCCGCCGACCTGCTCGGCGGCCAGCAGGATGGCCGCGGTGTCGAGCACCCGGCGGAGCACCCGCCAGCCGTCAGCCTCGTCTCCGATCAGCCGGGCCGGCGTCCCGGTGAACTCCAGGTGCGCCTGCTTGCGGGTCTGGTCGAGAGTGGGCACGGGCACCCGCCGAAGCCCCGGCGCGGCGCCGTCCACCGCGAACAGGGCGACGCCGGCCGGCGTGCGCGCGCCGACCATGATGAGATCGGCGATATGGCCATCAAGCACGTGCCGCTTGCCGCCGTCAAGCACCCAGCCGCCGGAATCACGGCGGGCCCGCATCCGCACGCTCGCCTCGTCCCAGCGGCCGGGCTGCTCGAGCAGGGCCAGCGTGCCGATGGTCGTGCCGGTGGCCAGGCCGGGCAGCAGGTCCTTCCTGGCCGCCTCGTCGGCGCAGCGGAGCAGGGCCTCGGTGGCCAGCGCCACGCTGGCCAGGTAGGGCGCGCACAGCAGGGCCCGGCCCATCTCCTCGAAGACGATGCCGAGCTCGACGTAGCCGAACCCGGCTCCCTCGTACTCCTCGGGAACGGCGAGCCCGACCAGGCCGAGCTGGCCGCTCAGCTGCCGCCAGACCGCGGGGTCGTAGCCGGCCGTGGTGGCCATCAGTCCGCGCACGGTCTCCTCGGCCGACTTGCTGGCCAGGAAGTCACGCACGGTGGCCCGCAGTTCCAGTTGCTCGTCCGTGCAGAGGAAGTCCATCCGGCCTCCAGGCTCACCGCAGTCTATGACAGCGCAGTCCATTACAGTAAAATCATACAACTAGTTATACTATCTAAAAGGGCGCGTGCGGACTACCCCGCGCCCGCCTGGGAAGGGGCCCGATGACCGACCGTTACGCGGATTTCCCGAGCTTGCGCTGCGAGGCGCTGGGCTCGGGGGTGCTGCAGATCGTGCTGGACGCGCCGCGACTGAACGCGGTGGGCGCGCAGATGCACCGGGACCTCGCCGACATCTGGGCCGCGGTGGACCGCGACGACGACGTCCGGTCGGTCGTCGTCCGGGGCGCGGGCACGGCGTTCTCGGCCGGGGGTTCCTTCGACATGATCGAGGACATGACCCGGGACGTCGCCGTCCGCGCCCGGGTGCTGCGCGAGGCGCGCGACCTCGTCTACGGGGTGATCAACTGCTCCAAGCCGGTGGTCTCGGCCATCCGCGGCCCGGCGGTCGGGGCCGGCCTGGTGGTCGCGCTGCTGGCGGACGTCTCGGTGGCCGGGCGGTCCGCCAAGATCGTGGACGGCCACACCCGGCTGGGGGTCGCGGCGGGGGATCACGCGGCGATCTGCTGGCCACTGCTGTGCGGTATGGCCAAGGCTAAGTACTACCTGCTCTCCTGCGCGCCGCTGACCGGCGAGGAGGCGGAGCGGATCGGCCTGGTGTCGCTGTGCGTCGACGACGACGAGGTGACCGAACGGGCCACCTCGATCGCCCGGGACCTGGCCAGCCTGCCGGCCACCGCGGTGCGCTGGACCAAGTACTCGCTGAACAACTGGTACCGCCAGGCTGGCCCGCTGTTCGACGCGTCGCTGGGCTATGAGTTCTTCGGCTTCGGCCTGCCCGAGGCCCGCGAGGGACTGGCCGCCCTGAAGGAGAAACGGCCGCCGGACTTCCGGGCCGTAGAAGATGCGCAGGAAGGATCACGATGACCGCTCACCCCGACACCACACCGCTTACCTACCCGCCGCTGCTGGTCCAGGGCCAGACGTGGGAGGAGATGACCGTCGGCAGCGCGTTCCGCACGGCGGCCAGGACCATCACCGAGACCGACCTGATCACGTTCATCACCTGGAGCGGCTTCAACGAGGCGCTGTTCCTGGACGCCTCGCACGCCGCCGCGGGCGGCTACACCGGGCGCCTGGTCCCCGGTGCCCTGGTCTACTGCCTCGGCGAGGGGCTGGTCATCCAGACCAACGTGATCAACGGGACCGGCCTGGCGTTCATGTCCATGGACCTGTCGATCAAGCAGCCCGCCTACGTCGGGGACACCATCCACGTGGTGGTCGAGGTGACGCAGGCGCGCGCGGCGAGCACCGGCCAGCGGGGCGTGGTCACCACTCGGAACAGCGTCCGCAACCAGCGCGGCGAGGACGTGCTCATCTACACGCCCGTCCGGCTGATCCGCGGCCGCGGCTACCAGGCCCCCGGCGAAGCCCCCTGACGGCCGGCATCAAAACCTTTCTGCCGAACGGTCTTGGCTCAACCGACACTTCCGCCGAATTCGGCAGCGCCGCCCTAATCATCTATTTAATAAACGACGGCGCCAGGGTAATCATCATCCTCGATGTTTACCGGGCTGATTAGCAGCCAAGGCGCCCTTGTGCCCGGCCATCAGCGTCTATGGCAGAAATCCTTGGGGCTGAGGTACATGCGATGGTAGCGTCGCGTTGTGAACGGCGTTGAATTGCGGAAACCGGTTGTCGGCGTGCCGGCTTACCGAACTGGCAAGGCTGTACCGTGGCTCGCCTGTCCAGTGCTCGCCTCGCGGTATGCCCACTGGTGGTTGACGCACAAAATTTCGTTTCTATGGACTGCCTTCCTTCGCGCTGCCCGCTCGCCCCTAACTCTGGCCGTCGTGGTGCTGATTATTCTCTGGCAGGGACCGGCGATTTACAAGCGCATCACCGGCCACACGACCAGCTGGGAGGCGGTCGCAGTTCTGCTAGCTCTGGCCGGTTTCATGGCACTGATCATTCGCAGTCGTCGACGGACGGTTTTTCAGGACTTTCCCGATTGCACCGAACCTGGCAAAAGCGACAAAAGCGACGTGGTCCCGGGTCTAGGCGCCTACCTCGCCAACGAGGTGGACCGGCTCGGGGCGCTGTACAGGACCGTACGGCGCGAATATCAGGAATCGAAGGGACCTGGGCGCCCAGGAGAGCCGATTCGGCCAGCTATAGAGTTGGATGACACCGCCGAGTTCCTCAAGGATGCAGTATCGCCGGATGCCACGCTGAGCTTCGGGCCAGTCAACATTCCGGTCGGCACGATCCTCGGGCTCGTGGCACGCCTGATGAAGGGACCTCAGATCACCGGCAGCTTGCACCGCGAAGGCGATCAACTAATATTGCTTGCGCGCTATGAGGGCGCTCAGCCAAAGAGTTGGCGTGTCGAGGGTAAGCCGGGGTCAGTCAAAACGGATGACAAAGGACAATGGAACCTCTATCCATTGGTTGAGGAAATGGCAACGCGCATGCTTGCTGATCTTACGCTTGGCAGTACCACCAAGTTCCGAGCTGTCAAATCTTTCACCAAGGCAATCCGAGCATCGCTCGAAGATGGCGGGCTCGAGAGACCTCAATTGCTAAGGCGGCTTGAGGTGAAGAACCGTCTCCTCGATGCGATCGCCGAAGACGAGTCGTTTGATCTCGCCTGGTACAATCTAGGCGTCACCTTGCTCGAACTCGATGACAAAGAAATGGCTAGAAGCGTCTTTATTCGGGCGCGACGGGAGAAGCCGTCCCGGTGGGAATCTACCTACGCGCTAGCCACTCTTCCGGGCGACGCCACCGCACGGATGCTTCTCTGCCAGCAGATGCTCAAAGTTAACCCTGGTCCTGGAGCCGAGGCGCAGGCATACGACCTAGAAGGTAAGCTCTTTGCTGACCAAGAGGAATTGCTGCTGAAGCAATCAAAGTCGTCAGGCTCGAGACCCAGCAAGCTTGCGGATAAACTCAGCGAGCTTGCAGTTGATAGGCGTAGGCTTGCGGCGCGGAAGGCGTGGCACGCCCTGCGCCGGGCAGAGTGGTCGGCACGGGGCGACAGAGACTCAGTACCCTTGGAAAAGAGACATCAACTGACCGCAACCTGCCTCACTAACCTGGCCCATTCTTACAAGAATGACGCCCTCAGTAAAGATAAGATGGCTAGGGGTAATGAAGGCAGCAACTCCAAGCCCAGCAAGACGCGGTTGAGGCGTCCTGCTTGGCAGGCTGAACTTTTGCTGAGGCAAGCCGGCCGGCTCGCACGGCTGGACCCGCATGCTCACCGAGAACTCGGTGAGCTCAACGAGGCGCTGGGTAACTGGAAACGTGCTGCTAAGGAGTACTCTAAGGCACTGCGCGTCTTGACCGACGAGCCGGAGGTTTGGGTTTCCTATGTTCGAGTCTGCGCCGCAGCCGCGGCCAACACCTCCGCCCACGCCCCTGACAAGGTTGAAAGTAGGCGATGGTCCGCCGCTCAAGGAGTCCACGCACTCCTTACCCTCGCCCCTGCTGTGCAGCCGGATCAGCTCAGGGAGCTGGCACAATGCGTCGGATTCGATCGCGACCTGGCACGACGTCTTGACTGCCTGGCTGACCTGGGTTTCGAGATCAACGGGCTAATCTTGGGGGCTGAGCAAGCTAAACCAGGAGCGCGATCAAGGCTTGAGCAGCTAAAGGAACAAGCCCGGCGGTTGGACGGTGGGGCCTGGGAGTATTTCCGATGTATTGTGGCTTTGTGCCGTAAGGAGCTGTCAAGCTCGGCAGCGGTCCCTAACCCAGGGACCATTGCCGAATTGCTGTCGGCAATAGACAAACTGAGCAATGAGTGCGGGCCGGCCTTCCGGCAGAGCAACTTCCAATACATTGCCGCAAAGTACTTGACCAGCTGGGGTCAGATAACGGAGGCGCTCGAACACGCTCAGAAAGCAACCCAGGCCGACCCCTTTGACCCGTGTGCGTGGCACCTTCTCGGTGATCTCCATAAAGGTCGGGCGGAGTTCGATGAGGCCGACAGGTGCTACTTGACCGGGCTCCGATGGGCCGCTGATCATATTCAGCTTGCGGACCTTATGGTGTCGTTGGCCGCATGCCGTCTTGGTCGCCTGCAAGACCTGCCTGCCACCAAGCCAGCTAGCGATGCCCTAAGCGATGCTCGCGACAGGCTAGAGCAGGTATTGTTGGCGCTGAAGTCGTCTGACCTTTGGTATCGAACCAAAGTGCACTACTGGCTCGGCGAAATTGCCGTAGCGCTAAACGAAAGTCAGCAGGCAATTGCGCATTTTACGGCCGCGGCCTGGCCGACTGAACGAAGCGGGCAGCTGAGCTCCGGCGATGTGTCCCTCCTGGCGTTGTATGAGAAGGCCGATGCGCTGATGAGAACCGGTCAGCCGGAAGAGGTTCGGACGTCCTATGACGGCATTGCCGCCGCGATTAACAAGGTCGGTCCTGACGGAAGCTGGCCGGCCACGCCACCGAGCGTCGTGCTGGATAGATCGCTCACACTTGGAGACGTACTCGCATATGCAATAATCGGCAGCGTCGCCGCTCGTGCCTTGCGAGAAACCGACCCAGGCCAAGCCCAGCATCTTATCAAGCATGCCCGTCGTCAGCTAGAAGAACTTCCCGAGGATGTACGCACTCGCTGCGCTAGTCGGTTTGAAGCGCTCGTTGGACAGGTCAAGGCGATGGCGGCCAAAAAGGCGATGGCGGCCAAAGACGACAATGTATCCACACCAGCTCGATCAGCTTCGTTAATGGCGCCTGGACGCCTACGGCCTCGCCGACCGCAAGGCGATCCTGTCGGCGCTGGCGCAGTGCACGCTGGCCGGGACGGAGCGCATCAGGTACTGGCCGGTCAGTGCCGTCGACGCGGCCCCTTCGCGCCCTGGCAGCTCAGCCTCGCTAACCGAGGCTGAGCTTGACAAGCTAAATTATTTAGCTGATTCTATGGGCATGAGGCGTTACCGAATGAGCCTGTGGCTGGACCTGCTGCGCAGGTCACTGGGGCCTCCGCCCCCGCCGCCCCGGCGCTACTTCTCGTCCCGCTGCTGGCCCGCGACCCCCGGCCAGGCCCGTCTGGCCCGGCGGATGTCGCCGGCCGCGGGGGTTACCGGCCGGCCGGCCCGATCAGTATCGGTCCACCGCCGCTGATGACGGTGATCGAGCGCTGGGCGGCGGGATCGGTGGCGATTCCTACCGACTGCGAGCCACCGTCGCTGTCGGCGGTCAGCGCGTAGGGTCCGCCGGGCACGGCCAGCTGTGCCTGGCCACCGTCGGTGCTCACCGTCACCGAGTCCGTGGCCGCGGAGAAGGCCATCACCGCGTCGCCGCCACCCGTGGTGACTATGGCAGTCGCGGAGGCGACGCCCTGGGCGCTCAGGGTCCCGCCGCCGGTGTCGGCGCGCAGCGTGCCGGCCAGGCCGTCCAGCAGCAGCGGGCCGCCGCCGGTGCTGACGGTGAGCGGCCCGCCGATCTTCGTGGCGCGCACCTGCCCGCCGCCGGAGTCCAGGTTCGCCCCGGCGATCCCGGAGACGCCCACCGGGCCGCCGTCGCTCGTGACGGTGGCGGTGACGTCCGATGGCACGGTGATCACAAAGCTGACGCTGCAGCCGGAGCTGGCACACGCGAGGGCGGCCAGGCTGAGGCGGCCGCCGGACACCGACTGCGCCACCGCGGGCGGGGCGCTGAGGGCCCCGCCGGACGTCGGCTGCGCCCCCGCCGGCGAAGCGCTGAGGGGGCCGCTGGGCACCGCGTTCACCACCGTGTTCGGACCGCCGGCCTGCGAGTCGTACATGATGACTTCGGTGATCTGGACGTGGCGGACGGGCCCGGCCGTCACCTGCACCGGGCCGCCGTAGCTCTGCACGGTCACGCTCGTGACCGGCTGCGGCACCGTCACCGTCCGGGTCGCGGTGGCCTGCGGCTGCGCCTGCTCGGGCTGCCCGGCTGAGGTGATGAGGCGGATACCGGGGACGACGAGGACCGCCGTGGTGGCCAGGCCGGACAGGCCCCAGATCCAGCGTCCGCGGGTGGCTACCGCGCGCATGGCAGGTCCACCGTGAGCAGGGTCGGCCCGCCGGGCGGGCTGATGATCTCGAAGGTTCCGTCGACCGACGCGGCGCGCTTGGCCAGGCCGGCCAGGCCGGTGCCGCGGGCCGGGTCGGCGCCGCCCACGCCGTCGTCGCTGACGATGATGTGCAGCCGGTCGTTGGCGCGTTGCACGAACACCTCCGCCTGGCTCGCCTGGGCGTGTTTGGCAATGTTGGTGAGGCCCTCGGAGACCACGAAGTAGGCGACCGCCTCGATCGTCGGCGGCGGCCGGCCGGGCACGTCCACGGTCAGCCGGACCGGGATCGGCAGCCGCGCCGCCACGCCGGACAGTGCCGCGTCCAGGCCGCGGTCCTCGAGCACGGCCGGGTGCAAGCCGCGGACCAGGTGGCGAAGCTCGAGGAGGGCGGCCTTGGCTTCCTCGTGGGCCTCGGCGATGACCTGCTGCGCCTGCGCCGCGTCGGGGCGTTCGGCGCGGGCCATGCCCAGCCGCATCGCGAGCGAGACCAGCCGTTGCTGGGTGCCGTCGTGTAGGTCCCGCTCCAGGCGGCGCCGTTCGGCGTCGGCGGCGTCGACCACGCCGGCCCGGGTCTGGGCCAGGTGTTCTACCTGGTGTTCCAGCTCCTCGGCGCGGCTCGGGCCCAGCAGCGCCCGGGCGGCCCTGGCATCCAGCGCCCCGACCGCTGCGGTGAGCCACGGCGCCGCCGCCAGCAGCACGATCCCGGCGGCGGTCAGGTACACGTCCACCGGGATGGAGAGCACCCGTAGGAGGTGTCCGGACGGCGAGGACGACTGGCCGCGCCTGAGCAGGACCTGCTGAGGCAGGGCCCACGCGTAGGCATAGAGCAGCGTGAGCAGGATGCCCGCCAGCCATGCCCAGAGGGCGGCGATCGCGCCCACGGCGAGCGCCGGGGCAGCCAGCAGGTGATAGCCGAGCTGGCGCCAGGTGGCCCGCGCGCGGGCCACCGTGACGATCCCCCGCGCGCTCAGCCGGTCAGGTATGACCGGCTGAGCGGGTATCACCACCCCGGCGGTAGTGCGCAGCCGGTGACGGTGGATCCCGGTGAGCAGCGGCACCGCGAGGAACACGAGCACCAGACCCAGGAGCCACAGCGGCCACCGCGGGTGAACGGTGACGGCCGGAACCACCAGCACGAGCGCCGCGGCGAGCTGCGCCGGGATGCCCCCGGCCAGGTACAGGGCCTTACTCCAGGCCCGCGGCGACCACGGGACGCGGTGGTACGGCCGGGCGGGCCCGTCACGGTGCTGGACGACGGTCACCATGGGGTCCACGGTATGTCCCCGGCTCGGGCCTGCCTATCCAGCTGAGTTCACGTTCGGGGGTGGGGCTAGCTTCACCCCCGATTCGGGGTCCTGGGCCAATGCGCCCGGCCGGCTAGATGTGTCACCTTAGGCCCCATGAAACAGCAGAGCGTACCCGCCGCAGGTGACGTGATCCGGCTTGATGGCGTGACCAAGACCTACCAGGCCGGCGCGCCGCCCGCGCTGGCGGACGTCAGCATGGACGTGGCGGCCGGGGAGGTGGCGGCCGTCATGGGACCGTCGGGCAGCGGGAAGTCCACGCTGCTCAACCTCATCGCCGGTCTGGACCGGCCGACCTCCGGCACGGTCACCGTGGCGGGGCGGCGGATCGACACCCTCGGCGAGAGCGCGCTGGCCCGGTTCCGGGCCCGGCACGTCGGGATCATCTTCCAGTTCTTCAACCTGCTGGATGACCTCACCGTGGAAGACAACGTGCTGCTGCCCGCCCAGCTCGCGGGCGCCTCGCGCAAGCAGGCGCGGGCGCGGGCGGGTGAGCTGCTGGCGCGGATGGGCATTGATCAGCACAAGAACGCCTACCCGGCGCGGCTGTCGGGAGGAGAGCGGCAGCGGGTGGCGATCGCGCGGGCGCTGGTGAACGCCCCGGAGCTGCTGCTGGCCGACGAGCCGACCGGGGCGCTGGACACCGCTACCGGGCAGGAAATCGGCCGTCTGCTGCGGCAGCTCAACGCCGGGGGGCAGACGCTGGTGCTGGTCACCCACGACCCGGCGCTGGCCGAGCGGTACGCCGCGCGGACGGTACGGCTCGTGGACGGCCAGGTCGCCGGCGCGGGTGTAGGGGTGCCGGCATGAGCTGGCTCGGAGTCATCAGGACCGCCACCGGCGGCCTGCTGCGGCACAAGGTGCAGGCGGTGGTGATCGGCATGGTGCTGCTGGTCTCCACCGCCTCGGCCACGCTCGGCTTGGCGCTGCTCGCGGCCAGCAACACGCCGTTCGCCCACGCGTTCGGTACCCAGCGTGGCGCGGACGTGACCGTCACCGTGGACGCGGCCCGTGCCAGGGCGGCGGAGCTGGCCGCCACCCGCACCCTCGGCGGGGTCACCGCGGCGGCCGGGCCGTTCGGCGAGGCCACGGTTCAGATGCAGTTCAGCGGCCAGCCGTTCGGGCAGCTCGTGCTGGCCGGACGTGCCTCGCCCGGGGGACCGGTCGACGACCTGGTGCTGAACGCCGGGCACTGGCCGGACGGCCCGGGCCAGGTGGTGCTGGACGCCAGCCCGGCGCCGGGTCAGGAGGGCGGCCCGCAGGGGGGCGGCCCGCCGCTAGGCAGCACTCTCTCGGTCACCGGGGCACCGGGAGCTCCTGCCCTGGTCGTCGTCGGGTTCGCTAACTCGATCACGAACACCGCCGACGGCTGGGTCACCCCCGGCGAGATCGCCCGCCTGCGGGTGCCGGGCACGCCGGCCAGCGCGCAGATGCTGTACCGGTTCGCCAATGCCGGCAGCTACGCCCAGGTCCGCGCCGACGTGGCGGAGGTCACCAGGACGCTGCCGCCGGGCACGGTGACCGGTGCAGGCTCCTGGCTCGCCGCGGAGAACGCGGCGAGTGGCAACGGGGCCATCATGGAGCCGTTCGTGGTCGCGTTCGCGCTGATCGGCCTGGTGATGGCGGTGCTCATCGTCGGCAACGTGGTCAGCGGCGCGGTCGTCGCCGGGTACCACCGGATCGGCGTGCTGAAGAGCCTGGGCCTGACCCCGGCCCAGGTCGTGGTGGCGTACCTGAGCCGGGTCGGCTGGCCTGCCCTGGCGGGCTGCGTGGCCGGGGTGGTGGCGGGCAACCTGCTGGCCGTCGAGGTGCTGCACCAGTCGTCGGCTGCCTACCGGGTCGGCAGCCAGCAGGTGCCATGGTGGGCCTCGGTGGCCGCCCCGGCCGGGATGCTCGCGCTGACGGCGCTGGCCGCGCTCGGTCCCGCGCTGCGCGCGGGACGGCTGTCCGCCGCGGAGGCCATCGCGGCCGGCCGCGCTCCCCGGGTCGGCCGCGGCTACGGCGCGCACCGGCTCGCCGCCCGGCTGCGGCTGCCGCGCCCGGCCGGCCTCGGCCTGGTGGCGCCGTTCGCCCGGCCAGCTCGCACCGTGGTGTCGCTGGCTGCCATCGCGTTCGGGGCCACCGCGGTGATCTTCGCGTTCGGGCTGCACTCCGCGCTGGGCCGCGCCGAGACCAGCCAGACTCACTCCGCCACCGCCCCCGTGCAGATCCAGCAGTTCGGCCCCGGGGCCGGCCCGCAGCAGACTCCGGACGCGGCCCAGGACGCGGCGGTGACCGCCGCGCTGCACGCCCAGCCGGGCACGCAGCACCAGGTGGCGGTGTATCAAGAGGGGGTCAAGATCCCCGGCATCGCGCAGAACGTCAACGCCCAGGCGTTCGGCGGCGACGCCTCCTGGATCGGTTACGGCATCATCGCCGGGCACTGGTACGACGCGCCGGGCGAGGTGGACGTCAACACTACGTTCCTCACCGCCAGCGGCCTCGCCGTCGGCGACACCGCCACGGTGACGATCGGCACCTCCCCTGTCACTGTGCGGATCGCCGGGGAGGTGTTCGACCCGTCCCACGAGCCCATGCTCTACGGCAGCGCGCAGACGCTCGCCGGCGTGGCCACGACCGCGAACCTGCAGTGGTACTACGTGGGGCTGCGGCCCGGCACCAGCGCCGCCGCGTACATGCAGGCGGTGAACAAGGCACTGGGCAGTGGCAGCCCCTGGGCGGCCACCGGCCCGGACGGCGGCCAGTTCTACACGATCGCCATCGGGCTGATCGGCCTGCTGGCGCTCATGGTCGCGGTCGCCGCAGGCCTCGGCGTACTCAATACTGTGCTGATGACCACCCGGGACCGGGTGCACGACCTCGGCATCTACAAGGCGCTCGGCATGCGGCCCGGCCAGCTGCTCACCATGGTGGTGTGCTGGATCGCGGGTCCCGCCGTCCTGGCCGCGGTGATCGCGGCGCCGGCCGCGGTCGCGCTGACCACGGCGACCGTGCAGGCCATGGCGGGTACCGCGCACACCGGCATCCCGGCCAGCTTCACCCAGGTGTTCCCGCCGTCCCGGCTCGCGCTGCTGTCCCTGGCCGCGCTGGCCATCGCGGCCGCCGGGGCGCTGCTGCCCGCAGGCTGGGCCGCCCGGGCCCGCCCGGCCACCGCGCTGCGCGCCGAGTGAAACGGCACCATCCCGAATGCCCCGGCGATCCCGGCCACCCGTTCCCCGCGGGGGCATAGCGTGGGACCCGTGACAGGCGAGCCGGGGACGGCCGGCCCGGGCCGGCCCCGGGTGGTGATCGCCGAGGACTCGGTGCTGCTCCTGGCCGGCCTGACCAAGCTGCTCGAGAGCGCCGGGTTCGAGGTCGCGGCCACCGCGGCCGAAGCCTCCGGGCTGCTCGCCGCGGTGGAGCGCGAGCAGCCCGACGTGGTGATCGCCGACGTCCGGATGCCGCCCAGCCACACCGACGAGGGCATCCGCGCCGCGCTGGTAATCCGCAGCCAGTGGCCGGACATCGCGATCCTGGTGCTGTCGCAGTACGTGGAGGAGCGGTACGCCGCCGACCTGCTGTCGGCGAACACCCGCGGCGTCGGCTACCTGCTGAAGGACCGGGTGGCCGACGTGGCCGAGTTCCTCGACGCGCTGCGCCGGGTGGCGGCCGGCGGAACCGCGCTGGACCCGGAGGTGGTGGCCCAGCTCCTGGTGCGCCGGGGCGGGGATCCCCTGGACAAACTGACGCAGCGGGAACGTGACGTGCTGGCCATGATGGCGGAGGGCCACTCCAACGCGGAGATCGGCGCATCCCTGGTGATCACCGACAGCGCGGTGAGCAAGCACATCAACTCGATCTTCGCCAAGCTGGGCCTGTACCCGGGCGATGTGGGCCACCGGCGGGTGCTCGCGGTGCTCCGCTACCTCGGCGCCGGCCCGGCCGGCCCGGGTTAGCGCGGGGCGGTGCGCTTCGGGGACTATAGGTCCGCGCGGCAGGGTCGCATCGGGGGGCGTATGGTCGAAAGTGGAAGTATCCGCAAACGTCCTGCACCGGCGCCGCAGCTTGCCCGAGACGCCCAGCAGGCCGTTCATGGTGCCGGATCCATGCCAGAAAGGAGCGCGCATCGACGGTTTGGGACGGTCACTCACGGATACAGCAATCACCCTTATATGTGAGGCCCCCGGCCCGGCGCGCGCCGCGCCTCACTCGCGCAGCCACCGCTACATGTCAGCCGAAGGGGCCTGCCGGTGAGCACGCCGGTGGCGGCCACGTATGCGCTGCTGACCGACGGCGGCACGGTGGAGGTCAGGCCGGCCCAGCGGCAGGATTTTGAGGCGGTGCGCGCGATGCATGCTGCCATCTCGCCGGACAACATGTACCTGCGGTTTTTCAGTATGAGCCCGCGCGCGGCCGAGCAGGAAGCCAGGCGGGTCTGCCGCGAGCCGGATGCCGAGCACGCGGCGCTGCTGGCCTGGCAGGACGGCCGGGTGGTCGGCGTCGGCGCCTACGAGCCCACCGCGAAGCCCGGCGTCGCAGAGATCGCGTTCGCCGTCCCCGATGACGTGCACGGCCGCGGCATCGCCAGCTTGCTGCTGGAGCACCTGGTCTGGCAGGCGCGGCAGCGCGGCCTGGCTGCGTTCACCGCGGAGACGCTGGCGGAGAACTCGGCGATGCTCCGGGTATTCGCCGACGCCGGCCTGCCCGCCGAGCGGCGGATAGCCGGGGAGACGGTCGAGCTGACCTTCCCGCTGCCCGGCGGCGACGACAACTACCGGCTCGGCCATTACCTGGAGGCCGTGGCGAGCAGGGAAAGCCGGGCGGATGTGGCGAGCCTGCGCCCGCTGCTGCAGCCGCGGTCGGTCGCGGTGGTGGGCGCGAGCCGCCGTCGCGCCACCGTGGGCCGGGCCATCTTGCACAACATCGTGACGGGCGGCTTCACCGGTCCGGTCTACGCGGTCAATCCGCGCGCCCAGACCATGGAGATGGAGGGAGTGCCCTGCGTGGCGTCGGTCGACGACCTGCCCGGGCCGGTGGACCTGGCGGTGATCGCGGTGCCACCGCCCGCGGTGCCCGAGGTGGCGGCGCAATGCGGCCGCCGCGGGGTCCGGGCCCTGATCGTCATCAGTGAAAGCCGGGGCGCCGCGGGCGCGGAACTGCTGGCCACCTGCCGCCGGCATGGCATGCGGCTGCTCGGGCCGAGCTGTTTCGGCGTGATCATGCCCTGGATCGGCCTGGACGCCACCTTCACCGCCGGCCACCCGGTCCGCGGCGTGGCCGGCCTGATGGTGCAGTCCGGCGGGGTGGGGATCGCGCTGCTGGAGCAGATGTCCCGGCTGGGTATCGGCGTGTCGTCCTTCGCGTCGGCCGGCGACAAGTACGACGTGTCCCCGACCGACCTGCTGACCTGGTGGGCGCAGGATGAGGTGACTCAGCTAGCGGTGCTGTACGTGGAGTCGTTCGGCAACCCGCGCAAGTTCGCCGGCACGGCCCGCCGGGTCGCGCAGCGGATGCCGGTGCTGACGGTCATCGGCGCCCGGTCCCCGGCGGGTCACCGGGCCGCCTCGCACACCGCGGCGGCGGCGACGCCGCTGGCCAGCCAGGAGGCCATGTTCGACCTGGCGGGTGTCATCGCCACGAGGAGCCTGGGGGAGCTGGTCGATACCGCTGCGCTGCTCGCCTGCCAGCCGCTGCCGGCGGGCAACCGGGTCGCGATCATCGCCAACGCGGGCGGCGCGGGCGCGCTGGCCGCCGATGCCTGCGCCGACCACGGCCTGCAGGTCGTGCAGCTCGGCGCGGCCACCCAGCGCGCGCTGCGCAGGCTGCTGCCGGCCGCCGCGGTGGTGACCGGGCCGGTGGACACCTGCGCGGTGGTCACGACGGATGCCTTCCGTGCTTGCGTGGAGGAAGTGGCCGCCGACGACGGCGTCGACGCGGTGCTCGCGGTGGCTGTGCCCACGGCCTTCTCCGACGTGAGCGCCGCGGTGGCCGAGGCGGTCATCAGCAAGCCGCTCGCGGTCGCCTTCCTCGACCGGGCCGAATCCGTGCGACGGCTCAAACGCCGGCCCGTCGCACTGCCGCCGCCCGGCCCGCACACGGACACCAGCCCGGCGGCCGTCGGCCCGGCCGCGGCAATCATCGACGTGGCGGCGGCGGCCATCACCGGAGTGCCCTGTTACGCGGACCCCGACAATGCCGCCCGCGCGCTGAACCACGCAGTCCGGTACCGGGCCTGGCGCGGACGGCAGCGCGGCAAGGTCCCCGAGCTGGAAGGGCTGCGCGCAGCCGACGCGCGCGCCCTGGTCACCGGGTTCCTGGCCGGCTCGCCGGCCGGCGGCTGGCTGCCGCAAGCCAGCGCCGCCGAGCTGGTGTCCTGCTACGGCGTCCCGCTGGCGGTCACCGTGGCGGCGGCCACGGAGGAGGAAGCGGTCGCGGCCGCCGCGCAGCTCGGTGGCCGGGTCGTGCTCAAGGCCGAGGCCGAGGGGCTGGTGCACAGGACCGGCGCCGGGGGCGTCAAGGTCGATCTGCGCACCCCGCAGGAAGTGGCCGACGGCTACCGCGCGCTGGCAGCCGGCCTCGGGCCGCGGCTGCAGCGGGTGCTTGTCCAGCCGATGCTAGAAGGCGGCGTCGAGGTGATGATCGGC
>JBKQQQ010000153.1:0-8507 GCA_052144275.1 Streptosporangiaceae bacterium | reverse complement strand
CTGCTCTCTTGGGTACGAAAGGGCCTGGGATCTCACGGACTGTCCAGGCATCCCCGGACCTGCCGGCAGAGTCTCGCGGGAGCGGCGCTGGCTGAGCTGTCCATGCCCCCTGCCGGCAGCCGTTAGGGCCCACCGGCGCGCTCATGACTCATGCGAACTCTTTTCGAATAATACCATCTAGCTGCGGAGCTCCGTTACGGAATCGAACCGTAGACCTTCTCCTACCATAGAGAGTTATCGCCACACTGACCTGCCTTCCAGGACCTAGTTTTACTGAATTACCTGCAGGTATGTGGCTGAGCATAGCTCGGCGAAGCTGCACGAGGCTGGCAGATGGCCCCCAAGATTGGCCCCCATTCCTGCTACCATGAGACCATGAGCTCACGACGCGGCTGGGGTCAGGACGGGATCTTCTTCGAGCATGATGGCCCGTGCCGGGACAGCGAGCGCCACCGGCACTGCGAGGGCCGGTGGCGGGGTGTGATCAGTCTCGGCTTCGGCGCGGGCGGGAAGAGAATCCGGCGCAAGGTCTCCGGCAAGACCAAGGCGATCGTCCAGGACCGGCTGAAGGCGCTTCACGGCGACCTCGACGCAGGCGTCAAGGCGAGCCCGAACTATACCGTCCGGCGCGCGGCAGAAGACTGGCTGAAGGAAGGTCTCGACGGCCGGTCGGCCAAGACGGTCAAGAAAAACGAGAACGTCCTGGCCCCGATCCTGGCCACGATCGGCGCCCGGCGACTGCGCGAGCTGACCGCCGGAGAGGTGCACCAGGCGCTGACGACGATGGCACAGCGGTACTCGAGCGCTGCCGTGGTCATGGGCCACAACGCGCTGACCCGGGCGGTACGGCACGCCGAGGCCCGGGACCTCGTGGGGCGCAACGTCGCCATGCTCGTCGAAACCCCCAAGGGCCAGGCCGGACGGCCGAGCAAGAGCCTCAGCCTGGAGCAGGCGTCGGCGCTCCTGGCGGCCGCCGAGGGGACCAGGATGCACGCGTACATCTCCTTGTGCCTGGCGACCGGCATCCGGACCGAGGAGGCCCGGGCGCTCCGCTGGGAACACGTCGACTTCGGCGATCCCGTGGCCAATCCGCCCGCGCCGGCCAGCGCGGCTGTGTGGCGATCCGTACGATCTCACGGGGATACCAAGACCGAGAAATCGCGCCGGACACTTGCCCTGCCCGAGATGGCGGTGAACGCGCTCTGGGTCCATAGGAAGCGGCAAGCCGACGAACGGGTTGCCGCCGACATGACGTGGAGCGACCATGATCTCGTCTTTTCCACACGGACGGGCGCCCCTCTGGACGCGGCTAATGTCCGGCGGGAGTTCAGAGCCGTATGCAGGGCCGCGAAGATCGGGGAGCACTGGACTCCACGCGAGCTGCGTCACTCGTTTGTGTCGCTGATGTCCAGCTCGGGGGTACCGGTCGAGGAGATCGCACGGCTAGCGGGACACTCGAACACCAGAACCACCGAAGTGGTCTACAGGCGCGAGCTGCGCCCTGTCCTGACCACCGGAGCAGAGGCCATGGACAGGCTGTTCCCAAGCTCCTCGGCCCCTGTGCGGGGCACACGGAGCAGCACACGAAACCTGGTCACAAAGCGTCATTAGCCGCCCGATAACAACAGAGCCTGTAACCGCCGGGAAGTCCTGGCGAGCGATCAAGATGGCTGTCCAAGGCACGCGAGAACGGATGCTCTGTCACATCGCGCCGATCCGCATGCCATGCTCAAGATCACTGGCCTGCTGCCCGGTCGACCTCATCTGCCGAAATGAGGGTGTTGGGTTCTCGTATACTTATTCTCCGATCTGGATACTGCCAATGTTTACGGGCTGTTGCGCTTCAGTGTCGTCATTTGTCTAGCTATGCCCTATGCGCGTCATGGACTCCATTCCTCCGGAGCCCACTCTATGCGTATTGTGCGACCTAGGTGTTCAGCGCCAGTTATTCGCTGGCCCTCACCTAGTATTACTGTGAGGTTGCGAAGATGCCGGAGAGGGCTCAGGTCTAGATTTTCAGCGGCCCCCTGCAAATATAGATGACGCAGATACCGGAGCTCCATTAGTGGCGTCAGATCACTGATGCCCTTAGAGCCGCTAAGAGACAAGCGCCGAAGCCCTTTTAGGTCTCTTATCGGAGCCAGGTCCGTGATCTGCAGGTCATTGAGCCACAGCCGAGTAAGTCGCTTGAGTCTGCGCAACGGAGAGAGATCAGTTACGCGCGCGGATCCCCTAAGCGCCAGTCCCGTCAGCGGAAGCCGCGGAATCAGGTCAATATCACCCAGCCACTCACAATCCATGAGCTGCAAAAACTTTAGTTCAGGAAAGAACTCGATAATCTTGGCAAGACCATCCGACCCTAGGCGTGCTCCTCGGAGCGAAAGCATGCGCAGCTTGGTCAGGGGCCTGAGGATGTTGACACTGGTCAGCCCGGGACAGTCATATAGCCAGATACCGAGCAAAAAATTCTGCCTGGAGATCGGAGAGAAATCTTCTGTGTCATGCAAGCGGGATATTCCAAGATACTTAAGCCGCGGCAACCTTTCCAAGAATTCAATATTCGGCGGAAATCGCTTAGCGTAATAGTAGAGGCTGTTGAGCTTAGGCAGCTCGAAGAGCGGCGACATGTCATCCGCCGCGCCAGGCACTTCATAGAGGCTGACGTTCCACAATTGTTTGTGCTCAGCCAAGACTTCTAGGGAATCGGCGGTGA
The DNA here is from genome assembly GCA_052144275.1 of Streptosporangiaceae bacterium. Classification (GTDB taxonomy): domain Bacteria; phylum Actinomycetota; class Actinomycetes; order Streptosporangiales; family Streptosporangiaceae; genus Palsa-504. Next base: position 5,794 of record JBKQQQ010000153.1, on the reverse strand, counting down.
TTCCGCTTGCCGAGACCGAGGTCAGCGACGGAAGGCCGACCAGACAGTCCAGCTCAATTCCTCTTGGCAGATCCACCACGAGACGCTGAAGATTGCGGAGTAGTGGCACGGTCGGCAACATCTCGGCGCGCTGAACACGCAGGATGCCCCTATGAAGGGGCGCATCCTTGAGAACTCTCTGAGCATATTCAGTCGGATCAAAGTATTCCCACCCGGCCAGCAGCTCGTCTTGGACGCGGACCCGCGCATCGACCGCATAGCGCGCGAGCTTATCGAGGGCTGCCGGGCCGTTGATCATCCATGCGGCCCTTACCGTGGCGACCGCTTCCCCGGTAGATAGATCCGCCAGCGAGTCCGGCAGGCGCCGCGTGATCTCCTCACCCGCCATGGACAGGGGCCGTGCTTCTGTCACATTGCGGGGCGGGATGAATCGTTCAACGCACTCTTCCATGCGGTGACGCAAGTCGACAGGCAGATCCGGCGTGGTCTCCAGGCAGGCCACGGCTAGCATGCGCAACCGATGCGAGTAGCGCGGCTCTGCAGCGGCACGCTGGAGCAGGCCCTCAAGCAGCTCGCGGCGCAGTGGGGCGTTGGCGTGCCCCACCGTCATGACGATCGTCTCGCGCCATTGGTCGAGATGGGCGCGGGCGATCAATGGATCGATATCAGCATTGTCTGCTGCTTCCCGGGCGGCGAGATACTCCTGGATCGTTCGGTGCAAGAAATCGATCCGCCCCGGTACTGGCTCACGGATGACACCACTACGCTGCACAAGGTAATCAAGCACAGCGCCAGGCTCGGCACCAACTCTTGGCATTGATGCTAGCTTTTCAGCGATCCGGGCTAGCGCTGTCGCTCTGGACATCTCGGCGCGCCCGAACACAGTGAGCTGCCAGGCAAGCTCCTGCAGAAGGCGAATCTTCTGCTCCCGCTCCAGCGTAATTTCCTTTTGACTAGGTATGTTGCGCTCGATATCGCGGCGTTCAAGCAGCAGTTCCAGAGCAGCGGAGTACAGGCCCATCCGGTCTCGCGGCAGATGAGTCGACCGGTCCAGATTGAGCGCGCAAATCAGAGCCGCCAGAAGCGGCGTAGCCGCGAGGGCACGAAGATGGGGCGCGGCCTCAAAGCGGGCAAGGAGCGTCCTCTCGTAGCTCGGCAGATCGCCCGGCGCACAGGGAAGACTCTCGGCGTACTGGACAGCTGCGTGCCACTGTCTCACCAGCTCGCGCAGGTGCACCGGTGTCATGGGTTCCAGCATTACCGATGAGAAACCCTCTGTAGTTAGCCACCGCGTGTCGGCGGCCGCGGGCCGAGTCGTCACGATGACCCGTATTGCTGGGTATGCCGCCAGCAGATCCCGCAGCCATTCTCTGACCGCGCCACGTCGGGCGCTCGGGAGCTCGTCTACCCCATCTACGAGAAGCACGCCCCGGCCAGCGTTCAGGACTCGGTGGACCCAGCCCCGCGGGGCGAACGCGCCCAGCGGAGTGCCGATAAAGTCCTCTGACCCAGGCAGATCCTTAACAGCGTAGCTCCGAAGCTTGACCAGGAAAGGCACCCGGTGCTCCCAGTCCGCGAGGTCACCAGACAAGCCGCCGCGCGCTGTCATCACCGCGATCCAGCGTAGAAGGGTGCTTTTCCCAGACCCTGCCTGCCCTCGCAGCAAGAGCCGCGGCGAGCGAGTCAGGGCGGTTTCTGCCCGCATGGTGGCCTGGGCCCTCTCGCGATACCCAGTCAGCTCCGCGAACTTCAATCGCTGGGGAGATGAGGTCGCCGTCCTTACCGCGCCCTCTTCGGCGGTTACGTTCAGGCTGATGTAGGCCACGCTGAGCGTCGCCCGCGGACGGTAATTAACTACCCTGACTCCGAACAGTTCGATCTCATCCATCGTTTCACTGAGGTGCTCCCGGTAGCGCCGCTCGAACTCAGCGTCATCTTGAGTTCCAGAGGGGGCATCGAGTGATCGCACCGGAAGGCGATCAAGCGCGGCTGAGACTTGATCAGCGATTACCGACAAGCGTGGCAGTATCTCACTCACAGCACGCGGCATGAACTCCGGCAGCTGCCGTACGATACGAATAAGACAATCGCAGCACTCATCAAGAAGAACATCATACAAATGCGCTCCCGCCTCGCCCAGCAGCGGAGACGGCCCCCGCATACGACCGCGCAGTTGCTGCGAAAGCCTTACCGAATCAACATCGGCGGCGAACAGAGCAGCGTCTGACAGATCTGCCCTCCGCAGCGCTGCAACGATCTCCACTGCCACTGCGGCACGATCATTTTCCGACAATCCTCTGTACTCATGCTCGATAAGCGGGTAAAGCCGCTTCTCCACCGAATCGGCAATTCCGCCCAGCTGCCGTTCGACCCTCCGCCTCACGAAGCGGTCCGGGAAGGAGACCGCAATCAGCTCGACCAGTTCACTTTCCCCGTCACTTCGGGCCGCCCGTCCAGCCAACCACTGACGCCCAGCCTTCTCAATCACCGCTTTGCCGACTGCAGCTGCAGCCGCTTCCAGACCGGTCATCCCAACCCCAACCCAACGCGACCCTAAAGTAGCCGTAGCTGACAACACTGCGACCACGAGGTACGTCGTCTCGGCTCGATACCTCATAACGACATCCATTGCAGTGTAAGAGATCGAACCTGACTCGCTGCATGTCGGTATCAGACGAAGTCGCTCCACACGGCGCCGATGCCCTGTACGCTCATCAGGTAAGAGGGCACTCCAATTATCACAGCACTGACGCGCGACCCTCCAGCTACAGCTCATTAACTGCTTATGTACTGTCATTCTGGCAGAGGCGTTGGCGGGTCAGCCAAGCCGCCCACAGGGCTCCTACGTGCGCGCCGGGGTGCCGCATACCTCGGCACTAACATGCATGATGAGCGGTTACTGAGGTTTTCTCAGCAAGGGTGAACCCGGCGTTCCTGACGTAACGGGTCATACAGGTAGACACGCGGACATAACTGGATATCCCCGGGCAGGCGCGGAGCCCCCGGTACAAGAGGTCTCGACCAAGATCCCTTCCGTTCCCGGAGGCTCCGCGTGCTGTCCTATCGTGTCACCCTTGACGTCCCGCTGCCACTGGTGCTGTTCGTGTCCCGGCTGCTGGCAGAACACCGCCGCGAGATCGGCACCCGGGACGGGACCCGTGCCCTGACCTGCTGGAAGCAGGCGGTGTTTACCCTGGCGTGGTTCCGGGACCGGCCGGACATCCGCCGGCTCGGCGCGGGACTCGGGATCTCCCAGGCCACCGCGTACCGGTACAAGGACGAGGCCGTCGAAGTCCTCTCCGCGGAGGCGCCTACGCTGCGCGAGGCCCTGGACAAGGCCGCTGAGCAGGGGCTTCCGTACCTCATCCTGGACGGCACGCTCATCTCCTCCGACCGGTGCGCGGCCAAGAAGACCAGCAGGAAGGGCCGCGAGATCGATGCCTGGTACTCCGGCAAGGCGCACGAGCCCGCAGGGAACGTGCAGGCCCTGGCCGCCCCCGGCGGCGTCCCGCTGTGGGTCTCGGACGTACTGCCGGGCAGCACCCATGACCTGACCGCGGCCCGCGAGCTCGTCCTGCCCGGAGCCCGGCCTTACCTGAAGGACCTGCCCGTCCTCGCCGATTCCGGCTATGAAGGGGCCGGCGCGGGCGTGCACGTCCCGGTGAAAAAGCCCGCCCGCGGCGAACTTGATGCCGACACCAAAACCCGCAACGCCCTGCTGCGTTCCCTGCGCTATCAGGGCGAACGCGGCTTCGCCCTGATGTCCCAGCGGTGGCGCGCCATCCAGCACGTCAGCGTCAGCCCGACCACCATCGGCGACATCGTCAAATCCGTGCTCGTCCTCACGCAATTCGATCACAAGATGATCGGCTGAAAGTTACTGAGAAAACCTCACTGTAACCTGCATGAATATGCGTATCAGCCCAGCACGGGCACTACCCGCATCTGCCGCGGACAGGGTCGAGCTCCGCGGGCACGGCCAAGAGCGTGGCCATGCCATGTGGTCAGTCGGGAGCCGTAAACTCTGCCATCCGAGGACGGAGGCTGACGGGAAGCCCGTCACGCTGAGCAACCTGGGGTTTTCGCGCGCCCGCGCAAAGAGCCGCCGTTCGGTACGCCTGGGTGAGATGGTGCCCGGTTGGCTGCGGCCGTGCATAACGGGGTGATCTGTGCCCGCGAATGGTAAACAGGAGCGCGTGGAGGACCAGACGATCGGGCTCGCCAGTGGCCGCACGGTGGGATTCGCCGACTATGGCATCCCGGATGCTACGGCGGTGCTGTGGTGCCACGGCGGGCCGGGCAGCAGGCTCGAGCCGGCTTACCTGCGGCGGCAGGCCAGCGAGGCGGGTCTTCGCATCATCGGCATCGACCGGCCCGGCTATGGCCTGTCGACACCGCAGCCGGGCCGCACGATCGCCGGCTGGGTGCCCGAGGCCCTCGCTGTCACCGATCACCTGGGCATCGGGCAGTTCGCCGCGGTGGGGATCTCGACCGGCGGCGCGTACGCGCTGGCGCTCGCTGCGCTCGCCCCTGAGCGCGTCCTCGGCGTTGTCGCCTGCTGCTCGATGACCGATATGCGCTGGCCGGAGGGCAGGGCCACCATGAGCTGGCCCCACGTTCAGGCCGTGTGGGAGGCGCCCGACCGCGCGGCGGCCCTGGCTGCGGCGACCGATGCGCACGGCGAGGATGGCAGCAAGATGCGCAGCGAGATAGCGGGCGTGCTCGCTCCGTCCGACCTGGCGCTGTTCCGTGATCCCGGGTGGATGAAGCAGGCAACGGCAGGATTCCCGGCCATGTTCGCCCACGGCCTGCAGGGCTACACCGACGATCGGCTGGCTGACGGCGCGGGCTGGGTCACCTTTGACGTCAGATCCATCCAGTGCCCGGTAACTGTCCTGCACGGGGGAAGCGACCGCATGGTCGATGTCATCCATGCACATCACACCGCTGAACTTGTCCCGGGCGCGAAACTGGTCATCTTCGATGACCACGGCCATTTCAGCATCGTGACCAAAGTCGTGCCCGCGATCAGCAACCTGCTGCAGCGCTAGCGCAGATCTGCAGCGCCCGCCAGCGATCGCGCTGGTGCCCGGTCTGCCTGTCCGGGGCCCGATCGGCGGGCGCGTCCGGCTGCCTCACAGGCGACCCGATCACGCCATCACCCTCGGTCAGGAACTCTTGGTCGCTTGACACACTAGATCCGCCGTTCTGTCGCGGACTCTGCTTCCCCTATCGAACTGTCAAGAGCGCGCAGATCGGGTTTGTCTGGGTGCGGACGCGCCCATGGCCTACCCAGTTCTCATGCGCTCCGAATCGGCAGGGAGGGAAACTCGGCGGCCCGGCATGCCGATCACGCTCAGCAACTAGGGCTCGTCTGCGGCCACCGCACGAAGTCTCGTATCTGGGGGATTGCGGGCGCGTGCGCTTGGCCGGCCCGCGCCCGGGTGGCTGCCTAATGTAAAGAACGACATGGAATGGCCGCCGCTGCTGCCGGGTTACAACCGCCATGACCACCGCTCAGCAGGCAGGCGGCGCAAGCCCGGTCGACTTCGCGGCCTTCGGCGACTACGGCGACTTCAGGCGGAAGCAGCCCCAGCCAGCGACTGGGGAGTTCGTGCGGCCGGCCTACCCGTTCCGCGGGCGGATCACCGCGGACGGCTCCAGCGAGTACCCGGCCGTGGCCGGCCGGTACCACCTGTACATCTCCTGGGCCTGCCCGTGGGCGCACCGGACCGCGATCGTGCGCAAGCTGCTCGGCCTCCAGGAGGCCATCTCGCTGTCAGCGGTTGACCCG
>JBKQQQ010000152.1:0-2839 GCA_052144275.1 Streptosporangiaceae bacterium | reverse complement strand
CACCCCAGCCCTGGCCGCCCATCGCCGCCATCGCCTTATCGGCGACGACGCCGCTGAAGACCAGGACGCTGCCCACCGAGAGGTCGATGCCGCCGGTGATGATGACGAAGGTCATCCCGACACCCAGCACCGCCAGGATGGATGTGTCCTGCACGATCCCGCGGATGTTGAAGACCGTCAGGAAGCTGCCGGGCTTGAGGGCCGAGAAGATGACGACGATCACCGCGAGCACGATGATGATCTGCAGCGCCTGCAGCCGGGCCAGCCGCGCGAGTCGGCCGGTCGGTTGTTCCTCGCTCGGCACCACCTCGGCGGGCGCGGGCGGAGGTACGGTCGCCTGCCCTGTCATGACTGGTTCTCCTGTGTCACGGCGCCCGTCATCGCTCCGACCAACTCCTCCATCGTTGTCTCCTTTGCTCTGTACGTGGCCACCCGCCGACCGAGCCGCATGACCTGAACCTCGTCGGCAACCTGGATCACGTGCGGCATCGAGTGGCTGATGAACACCACGCCGAGCCCGCGGTCGCGGACCCGGCGGATCAGGTCCAGCACCGCTTTGGTCTGCACCACCCCGAGGGCGGCCGTGGGCTCATCGAGCAAGACGATCCGCTTGGCCCAGGCGGCCGCACGAGCCACCGCGACCGCCTGCTTCTGGCCGCCCGACATGGCGCCGATGCTGCCGGCATAGTTGCGCACCGTCGCGCCGAGCTCCTGGAACGCCTTCTTGCTGCCCGCGAGCATCTCCGCGTTGTTCATGAACCCCAGCCGCCCCATGACGCCGGTGCGCATGACCTCGCGGCCGAGGTACATGTTCTGCACGGGATTGAGATGAGGCGCCAGGGCCAGGTCCTGGTACACGGTCTCGATCCCGTACTCGCGCGCGGCCAGAGGTCCCGAGATGGTCACCAGCTTGCCGTCGACCAGGATCTCCCCGGACGTCGGCGTCTCGGTACCGGACAGGATCTTGACCAGCGTGCTCTTGCCTGCGCCGTTGTCCCCGATGAGCGCGACCACCTCGCCGGCCTTCACCTCGAAGTTGGCGCCTGACAGCGCGCTGACGTGACCGTACACCTTCGTGATGTCCCGTGCTTCCAGCGCAACGCTCATCGAATCACTCCTTATCGACCGCAGTACCGGCTGAAGCGGCGGCGCCGCCGAGTCCGTCGTCGGTTCCGCAACGCTGCCGTAACCATGCCGCAATGTTTAAGGAAGAGAGTGCCTCCTCATGTCACCGATGTCAAGAGCTGAGTCCGAAACGATATCTGCTGCCTATGGCCACTGTTCAGACCTGGGAGAAGAACTCTGAACCAGAGTCTTGACATCGGTGTCATGGCTGCTGCAAGATCAACCCGTACGTTTCCGCGAGGTTGCCAACAGCTGAACATGCCGGGTCAGCCGGATGCAAGAAGGCCGGGCACCGCACGCTCATGCGGGGCGCGCCCGGTGCCATCCGGGACCGGCAGCCGAGCCCAAGATTCACGCGAAGGAGCAGGTATGAAGCGGTTTATAGCGGTACCAACCGCGGGTGCGGCGGCAGTCATGCTGCTGGCCCTCACCGCGGCGTGCTCGTCATCGAGCTCGTCGACCGCGGCCAGCGGGTCCACCACCACCGGCGGGTCCACGACCGGGGCCTCGACCACCGGCAAGACCTACAAGATGACGTTCATCCAGGGCGTGGCCGGTGACGGGTTCTACGTCACGATGGGCTGCGGGATCCAGGCCGAGGCCAAGAAGCTCGGCAACGTCACCGTCAACATCCAGGGCCCCACGCAGTTCGACCCCACGCTGCAGAACCCGATCATCGAATCGGTCACCGCGGCGAAGCCTAACGCGATCCTGATCGCTCCCGACGATGTGTCAGCTAGCCGGCCCCCGATCGCCGCGGCCATGGCCGACGGCATCAAGGTCGTTCTCGTCGACACCACGCTGAGCGACCCGTCCGGGGCCGTCTCGCAGATCTCCTCGAACAACCTGGCCGGCGGCGCCTACGCCTTCGCCGCGATCAAGCAGCTCGTGCCCGGTGGCGGCCCCGTGCTCATCGTCAACACCAAGCCCGGCATCAGCACCACCGACCAGCGCCAGGCGGGCTTCGCGGCCGCGGCCAAGGCCGACCCCAAGTTCACCTACGTGGGCACCCAGTTCGACCAGGACACCGCGTCTCTCGCCGCTCAGGTCACGCTCGCGGCGCTGCAGAAGAACCCGAACATCGTCGGCATCTTCGCGGCCAACCTGTTCTCCGCCGAGGGCGCCGCCACCGGTGTGCGCCAGGCCGGCAAGTCCGGCAAGGTGAAGATCGTCGGATTCGACGCCGAGCCCGATGAGATCACCGCCCTGCAGCAGGGCACCGTGCAGGCGCTCATCGCCCAGTCACCGTACGTGATCGGGACCAACGCGGTGGACCAGGCCTACGCGGCCCTCACCGGCAAGCCGACCACCCCGAAGATCGGCACCAAGTTCACCATCATCACCAAAGACAACCTGAACACGGCGGCCAGCCAGGCAGCGATCTACAAGACCAGCTGCTGATCTCAGCCGCCAGTATAATGCGCAGCGAAAGGTCCCCCGGTGCCCACCGGGGGACCTTCGCCACCGGAGCTGCGTCGCTTGTATCTGCCGAACCAAACCCCCGCAGTCGCCTGAGCAGGCGCCAAGTCTGGAGGCGATGATCCTCGATGACTACCATGCGCGACGTTGCTCGTGTCGCCGGAGTCAGCGCGAAGACCGTGTCCCGGGTCTTCAACGACGATCCTCACGTCACCGAAGAGACCCGCGACCGGGTTCGCTGGGCGATGCAGAAACTGAACTACGTGCCGAACCTGCTGGCCCGCAGTTTCCGCGC
>JBKQQQ010000151.1:0-13686 GCA_052144275.1 Streptosporangiaceae bacterium | reverse complement strand
GCGCGGAGCTTCCACAGCTGGTGCTCGCTCTTGATGCTGCGGATCGTCCCGGAGCGGGAGCGCATGACCAGGGAGTGCGTCGTCGCGTGGCCGCGCAGGTACCGTACGCCGTCGACCAGTTCCCCGTCGGTGATCCCGGTGGCCGCGAAGAACACGTCATCGGAGGTGACCAGGTCATCGGTGGTCAGCACGCGGTCCAGGTCGTGGCCTGCGTCGAGCGCGCGGCGGCGTTCGGCGTCGTCCCTGGGCGCAAGCTTGCCCAGGATGACCCCGCCGAGGCACTTCAGGGCGCACGCGGCGATGATGCCCTCCGGCGTACCCCCGATGCCGAGCATCAGGTCGATCCCGGTGCCCTCGCGGGCCGCCATGATGGCGCCGGCCACGTCTCCGTCGGTGATCAAGTGGATCCGGGCTCCCGAGGCGCGGACTTCGGAGATCAGCTCGGCGTGGCGGGGACGGTCCAGGATGACCACGGTGACGTCCTGTGGCGAGCAGCCCTTGCCCTTGGCTACCGCGGCGACGTTGGCGGCGACCGGAGCGTCGATGTCCACCATCCCGGCCGCCTCGGGGCCGGTGGCCAGCTTGGACATGTAGAACACGGCGGACGGGTCGTACATCGAGCCGCGACCCGCCACCGCCAGGACCGAGATCGCGTTCGGCATGCCGTTGGCGCACAGCCGCGTGCCGTCGATCGGATCGACCGCGACGTCGCAGGCCGCCCCGGTGCCGTCGCCGACCTCCTCGCCGTTGAACAGCATCGGCGCGTTATCCTTCTCGCCCTCGCCGATGACCACCACGCCACGCATCGACACCGAGTTGATCAGCATCCGCATCGCGTTCACGGCGGCCCCGTCGGCCCCGTTCTTGTCACCGCGGCCCACCCACCTGGCAGCTGCCATCGACGCGGCCTCGGTCACCCGGGCCAGCTCGAGGGCCAGGTTGCGGTCGGGGGCGTGGCTGGCTGGCGCATGAGCCTGCTGATCCGCGGTCATAACATGTGTCCTTCCGCTGGCCCCGTGTTGGTGGCGCTGTGTTGATCCTATGCAGCAACGGCGGAGCCCTCCGTGTCTACCCCGCAAGCCGGGCTAGCCTGGACTGTTGTGAACAGGGTGCTGCGCGGCGGGGTGTCCGCGCTGGGCTGCCTGCTGGCCGCCGCGGTCGTGGTCGTGGCGATCCCGGCGCCGCACGCTGCCGAGCCCGTCACCATCAGCTATCGCGGCGATGAGGCCAAGCTGGCCCGGCTGGCGCCCTACCCGGCCGTGGCCCCTTCCGGCCTGCCGGCCTCCTGGCAGCCGGTCAGTTCCGGCCTGGCCGTCGGCGGCGCCAACGGGGCCGGCACGGTCACCTGGCAGCTCGGCTACATGACCCCGGACGGTTCGCTGGCCTCGCTGGAGGAGACCAACGCGAGCGCCGGGGCGTTCGTCAGGCGGATGACCAACGACGGGACGCCGCTCCCGCCGGCCCGCCTGGACGGGCGGACCTGGAGCCTCAGCGCGACCCCCTCCCGGGGGCAGCGGTCGATGTACGTCACCAGCCCGGCGGGGTTCACCGTCGTGGTCACCGGCAACGCGACCTGGGCTCAGCTGCGCGAGCTCGCCGCGTCACTGCGCCCGGTCGCTGGCTGAGCTGGGGTCGACCGCGCCGCGCTGCTCAGGAACCCGAGGATCCCCGGGCGGGGTAACCTCGTCTGGCGTCTGCGGGGTCCTGGCCGGTGCCTCCGCATCGGGCTGGCGGTCGTTGAACGTCACCGTGACGTCCTGCTCGGGGCGCCGCTGGTTCTGCAGGGCCTGCAGCGCCATGCTGGTCCGGTCCGCCTCGGTGAGCGGCGGCTGGACGATGGACCGTGGCCACAGCCGCCGCTCCAGCACCACGTTGACCTCGGCGCTGTACACGGTGATCTCGGTGGCGAGGTAGATCCAGGCCAGCAAGCCGAGCACGGTGGCGAATACACCGTAGACGGAGTCGCTGTGCAGGAAGTGATGGACGAGATAGGTGCCGAGGACCTGAAGTACCGTCCAGGCGATGCCGCCCGTGATGGCTCCGGGCAACAGGTTGCGGGTCGGCACGCCCTTCGGGGTCAGCGCGCGGAAAGCGCCGAGGTACATGCCCGCGCTGAAGGCTGCGGTCAGCACCTCGAGCGGGACCTTGAACGCGAGCCCGTTCGGCAGGTAGGTGGTGAGGCTCGCCAGCCCTGTGGTGACGATCACGCCGCCGCCGAGCAGGCAGAGGAAGAGCGCCGCCCGTCCGAGCCGCTGCACGTAGCCGGGCCGCTTGGGCCCCGGCAGGTTCCACACTTGCTCCATCGTGAACAGGCCGGCCTGCGCCAGGCCGGTCGCGCCCCAGATCAGGAGGACGAGGCCCACGATCAGCCCGGTGAGGCTAGCGCGCTGGAGTTGGTGCACGTTCTCGGTGAGCGTGTGGCCGATCAGCGGGACCTGGCCGGCCACCGCGTTCAGCACATCGGTACGGAACGACGGGTCGACCGACGCGACGTAGCCCAGGATCGTCACCAGCACCAGGAGCAGCGGGAAGAGGGAGACGAATGCGGAATACGCCAGGTTGGCAACCAGGACGCCGCCGTTGTCGTCCCCGTACTTCTTTATCACCCCGAAGACGAACGCCAAGGGCGTGGACCGCTGCTGCGTGGCGTCTACTTTCCTGATCGCCCGCTCGACGGGGTTCATCGCGCCCACCTTGCTGTTGCCTGCTTATGCGCTTGCCCAGCACAAGGGCAGGCAAACTCACCGGCCTCGCCGCTGAGGCCGGTGAGAACGGGCCAGCTTCAGAAAGGCGCAGTGTCCTCCGGGTCGGCCTGACCGGAGTCGTCGCGCGTGGCCATGGCGGCGGCGAGCCTGGCCCGCGCGCCGTCCAGCCACTCGCCGCACACTCCTGCCAGTCTTTCGCCCCGTTCCCACAGCTCGAGCGACTGCTCCAGGGTCAGGCCGCCCGCCTCGAGGCGCTTGACGACCGCGGCCAGCTTGTCCCTGGCCTGCTCATAGGAAAGAGCCTCTTTGGGGCTTTTGGGGGATTTTGGGCTTTCTGGGGCCGCGTCCGCGCTGCCGTCTGTCACGGCCCCAACCCTATCCGTCGTCAGTGTCATCGCTGGCCCGTACGGTGAGCTGATCCGCCGCGAACCGGACGGTCAGCGTCTCGCCCGGTTTTACCTCGGCCGCGCCGCGGACCACGCCGTCGTCCTCGTGCTGCACGATGGCGTAGCCGCGCCGCAGCGTGGACGCGGGTGACAGGGCAAGCAGGCGGGCCCGGGTGTGCGCCACGTCGTCGCTGGCCCGGTCCAGGCTCCCGGCCAGCGACATCCTGGCCCGCTGCAGCAGCGCATCCACACGCTCGCCCTGGCGCTCGATCTCCCGGACCGGGTCGGCCAGCGCGGGCCTGGACCTGATCGCCGTCAGCCACGCCGTCTCCCGGTCGAGCCAGCCGGTCACGCACCGCCGGGCCCGGTCCCGCAGCTGGGTGACGAGCGCGAACTGCTCGGCGACGTCGGGTACCACCCGTTTGGCCGCGTCCGTCGGCGTGGACGCGCGCACGTCGGCCACGTAGTCGAGCAGGGGAGTGTCCTGCTCGTGCCCGATCGCGCTCACCACCGGCGTCCGGCACGCCGCCACCGCCCGGATCAGCGCCTCGTCGGAGAACGGGAGCAGGTCCTCCATCGAGCCGCCGCCCCGGGCGATCACGATCACGTCCACGTCGGGGTCCTCGTCGAGGCGCCGCAGCGCATCGATGACCTCCGCGGCCGCGTAGGGTCCCTGCACCGCCGTCTGCTCGACGCGGAACCGGACGGCCGGCCAGCGCCGCCCGGCGTTCTGCTGGACGTCCCGCTGAGCCGCGGAATCGCGTCCGCAGATCAGGCCGATGACACCGGGGAGGAAGGGAATTGCCCGCTTTCGTTCGGGCGAAAAAAGCCCTTCCGAGGCCAGCTGCCGACGCAGCCTCTCCAGCCGGGCGAGCAGCTCACCCACGCCCACGGCGCGGATCTCCAGTGCGGTCAGGGCGAACGAGCCCCGGTTGGCATTGAAATCCGGCCGGGCCAAAATGACCACCCTGGCCCCGTCGGCGGGTGGCGGCTCGGCGGCGTCGAACACCTGCCGGGAGCAGATGACCCGCACCGACACGGCCGCGATCGGGTCGCGCAGGGTCAGGAACACCGCGCTGCCGCGCACGGCGAGCTCGGCGATCTGCCCCTCTACCCAGACCCGGCCGAGCCGGCCGATCCACCCGCCGACCAGTTGCAGCACCGTGCGGACGGGAACGGGAGCATCGGCCGACGTGTCGAGCGCCACTAAGCTTCGGTCTCCAGCTTGGCGATCCGGCGCTCGAACATGGCCAGCACGTCGGCCCGGGCCGCGTGCACCCGCTCGTAGTCCGCGAGCTGCCTGACCTGGGCGACGTCGAGGTTCCGCAGCCGCGCGCGCAGCGACGCCACGGACAGGGCGTCGTAGTTGGGCAGCGGCGGCCCAGAATCCGTCGGCTCGCTCACGGGCTCGGCGGCGCTGACGGGCTCAGCAGCGGCGACCGAGTCGGGAGCGGTGACCGGGTCCGGAACGGTGACGGGGTCCGGAGCGGTGACCGGGTCCGGAGCGGTGACCGGATCGGGAACGGTGACCGGGTCCGGAACGGTGACCGGGTCCGGAGCAGTGACCGGGTCGGGAGCGGCGACCGGGTCGGTCGTGCTGGCCGGCGCGGCCGTGCTGGCGGGCGCCGTGGCGCTGAGGGCGGAGCCGCCGTCCTCGTCACCGAGCAGCCGAACGTTGCCGGTCTTGTCGAAGTCCCTGGGGCTCTGCCGCTTGGGCGGCTTCGGCGACTCCGCGCCGGCTGGCCCTGTCGGCGCGGGCTTGGCGGCGGCGCGCCTGGCCGTAGCCGGCTTGACGGTCGCTGGCCTGGCGGCAGGCTTCGCGGTCGTGGGTTTGGCGGGGGCGCGCCTAGCCGTGGCCGCCTTGGCAGCTTCGGTCTTGGCGGGGGGCTCCGCCGCGACCGCCGTATCCGCCGCGACCGCCGTATCCGCCGCGACCGCCGTATCCGCCGCGACCGCCGCGACCGCCGTATCCGCCGCGACCGCCGTATCCGCCGCGACCGCCGCGACCGCCGTATCCGCCGCGACCGCCGTATCCGCGGCGACCGGCTCAGCCGGAGCCGGAGCGGCTGCGGTCGGCTCGGCTGCGGTCGGCTGAGCAGGGGCACTCGTAGCCTGGCCGCGCTGGCTAGCCGGGCTGGTGGCGGTGGCCTTCTCCGACGCTTCGGGCTTCTGTGCCCGCGGGACGTCCTGGGGGGTCTTGTTCCTGAGCTTGTCGGTTATCAGCAGTAGCTGGCCAATGCCGGCGAACACGCCGCGCAGAGCCTGGGCCGGGGCTTCCTTTATGCGTTCGCTAACCGGCGGAATGCGCATGTCACACTCTCCTCGAGGACGGGATACCACACGTGGCACCCGGGCAGGTGCCCAGCATCTGCCCGGCGCCGGTACGTCGCTGTTAGTTCGCGCGTCGTCCCTGACGGGCTATCTTCGCGCCTCTGACACGCGTGTCGCAATACCCGCACCGTGGCCGGTGGTAGGGCTGCCTGGTTCCAGGACATACTCACCTACCATGGAGTTATGTCTTCAAGCCAGCGACGGGTCCTGCTCGCTAAGCCTCGCGGCTACTGCGCGGGGGTTGACCGGGCTGTGCAAGCGGTCGAGATGGCACTGGACAGGTTCGGGCCCCCGGTGTATGTACGCAGGCAGATCGTACACAACACGCACGTCGTCGGCACGCTGGAGAAGCGCGGCGCGGTCTTCGTGGCCGAGGTCGACGAGGTGCCGCCCGGCGCGGTCGTGGTCTTCTCCGCGCACGGCATCGCCCCCGAGGTCCGCCTCGACGCCGAACGTCGCGGGCTGCACGCCATCGACGCGACCTGCCCGCTGGTGACCAAGGTGCACAACGAGGCGCGTCGGTTCGCGGCCAAGGATTACGACATCTTGCTGGTCGGCCACACGGGACACGAAGAGGTGGTGGGGACGGCCGGGGAGGCCCCATCCCGGGTCCGCCTGGTGGACGGGGCGGAGGGAGCCGCCGAAGTCGAGGTCAGGGACCCGTCGAAGGTGGTCTGGCTATCGCAGACGACGCTGTCGGTGGACGAGACCGTCGAGACCGTCAGCGCCCTGCGCGAGCGTTTCCCGGCGCTGCTCGATCCGCCGAGCGACGACATCTGCTACGCCACGCAGAACCGGCAGGCCGCGGTCAAGGTCATCGCCACCCAGGCCGACCTGGTGCTCGTGGTCGGCTCGCCGAACTCCTCGAACTCCGTGCGGCTGGTCGAGGTGGCCAAGGACTACGGCGCCCAGGCCGCCTACCTGGTCGACGACGCCGGCGAGATCGACGAGCGCTGGCTGGACGGCGTGACGACGGTCGGTGTGACCAGCGGGGCCTCGGTGCCGGAGGAACTGGTGACGGCGGTGCTGGACAAGCTGGCCGGCCACGGGTTCGGTGCCGTGGAGGAAGTCGAGGCCGTGGAGGAGCACATGACGTTCGCGCTCCCGCGAGAGCTCCGTACCGCCGGAGCCGCCGGACCGCGCCAGGACGGCTAACGCCGCCGGACCCGCTCCGACCGGGACAGCCAGGCGTCCCTCAGCGCTTCGCGCAGGTTGCTGAGCTGCGGTATCGCAGGTCGGCCTGGCCGGTAACCGCGGCCGAGCGCGATCGCGACGACCAGGGCGGTGCCGGTAAACAGCCAGAGCGCCGAGCTGGCCAGCGTGATCAGGAGTCCCGTCGCGGCCGAGAAGGTGTCGGGCGCGGTGATCACCTGGGCCAGCACGCTCGCGGCGAAGAAGGCCAGCGGCGGGCACACCACCACCGCGCGCAGTCCGCTGACCCGCGTGTAGCACGTGACCACGCCGCAGCTCATGACGAACATCACGTCGGCGAACGTGTTCCAGCCGGTCCAGGCTGCGACCAGCAGGCTGAGGAAGCAAGCCGCGAACAGCACGACGACGGCGCCGCGCCCGGTCAGCGTGATCGATCCCAGGGACTGCAGGCGGGTAGGTCCCTGCGTCCCTGTTTTCCGGCCCGGGGCCTGGGTCTGCGTCATCGAGCGGCACGCACCAGGCTGACCTCAGCCGGGCCGACCTCACCCGGGCCGACCTCAGCCGTGCCCAGCTCGGCCGGGTTCAGCTCGGCCGGGTTCAGCTCGGCCGGCTCGGCGGCGACGAGTTCGGGGGCGACGAGTTCGGGGGCGGACAGCGCCCTGGTCGTCTCCTCCACGAGCGCCGGCGCGGTGAGTTCCCCCTCGACGACACCAAGCTCGTTCAGCCGCCGGGCGGTGGGCAGCACCCGGCTCTCCAGCGAGCCGACGGCCTGGTTGTAGGTGGACACCGCCGTGGTCAGCGCGCGGCCCAGCCGGTCCACGTGCCGCCCGAGGCCCGCGATCCGCTCGTAGAGCACGCGGCCGAGGTCGAAGACGGCGCGGGCGTTGTCGGCCAGCGCCGCCTGCTGCCAGGCGTACTGCGCGGTGCGCAGCATCGTGACCAGCGTGGTGGGAGTGGCGATGTGTACCTTGCGGCTGAGCGCGTACTCGAGCAGCCCGGGGTCCCGCTCCAGCGCTGGGGCCAGGAAGGCCTCGCCCGGGATGAACAGGATCGCGAACTCCGGCGACGGGCTCAGCGCCGCCCAGTAGGCCTTGCCCGCCAGCCGGTCCACGTGTTCCCGAACGTGCCGGGCGTGAGCGTCCATCCGCGCCGCGCGCACGTCGTCGGCGTCGGCCTCGGCGGCTTCCAGGTATGCGGCGAGGGAGACCTTGGAGTCGACCACGATGTTCTTGCCGCCGGCCAGCCGCACCACCATGTCGGGGCGCAGCATGCCGTCCGGCGTGGCCACGGCGACCTGCTCGTCGAAGTCGCAGCGGGCGCTCATCCCGGCCAGTTCGACTACCCGGCGCAGCTGCAGCTCGCCCCAGCGGCCCCTGGCCTCCGGCCGGCGCAGCGCGGTGACCAGCGCCTGGGTCTGGGCGCGCAGCTGTTCCGAGCTCTGCCGCGCGATGGCGACCTGCTCGGCCAGCGCGGCGTGCGATCGGGTCCGGGCGGCGTCGGACTCGCGCAGTTGCTCCTCGACCCGGGCCAGGGTTTCCCGCAGCGGCCCGACGAGATGCTCGACCGCCGCGCGGCGGATCTCCAGTTCACTGGACGCGTTGGCGTTGGCTGCCTGCAGCCGGCCCTCGGCGACCTCGAGGAACCGCGAAGTGCTCGCGTCCAGCGCCTGCGCGGACAGCGCCTGGAACCGCTCCGCGAGCTGGCCCTCGACGAGCGCGGCGCGTTCGGCCGCGCTGCGCTCGATCATCCTGGCCCGCTCCTCGGCGGCGCGGGCCCGCTCGTCCGCGGCGCGAGCCCGGCCAGACAGGTCCGCCGCGGCGGAGGCCAGCCGGCCGCGGGCGAACAGGTATCCGATCGCTGCCCCGATGGCCATCCCGAGCAGCAGTCCGAGGAGCAACAAGACCACACCCATATGCACGCGATGATCTCACCGTAGGCGGCAAACCACGCGGCGACACGCCCGCCGCCGGCCAAACAGGGTCAGCAGCGAAGCCGCGGCGGCAGCCTGGCCCGCCGCTGCCCTGTCTTTATGCCGAACGGCCCTGGTACCCGCCCGGGTCACCTGCGTGGACAATGGGGCGATGGCAGAGAGTTCCACGGCGGCCCTGCTGGCCGGCTATCTGCACGCGGCCGGCGTGCGGCACGTCTTCGGCTATCCCGGCGAATCCGTCATCGACTTCATGGAGGCGGCTCGCCACCACGGCATCGAGGTGGTGTCCGCGGTGCGGGAGGGCACGGCCGCCTTCATGGCCGAGGCGGCGGCGATGGTGACCGGCCTGCCCGGGGCCTGCCTGTCCACGTTGGGCCCGGGGTCGACGGCGGTGCTGAACGGCGTGGCCTCGGCGACCCTGGACCGGGTGCCGGTGCTGGCGGTCTCCGGCCAGATCGAGAGTTCCCGTGAGCAGTTCTTCACCCACCAGGTGGTCGATCACGGCCGGCTGTTCGCCCCGGTTACCAAGCTGGCGCTGCGCCTGGATCCGGCCTCGGCGGACACCGTCATCCGCAAGGCGCTGCGGACGGCCGTCGCCGAGCGGCCCGGCGCCGTCCACCTGACCGTGACCGCTGATGCCTGGCCCGTCCCCTCCGGGGCCGGCGACCAGATCAGCCTGCCCCCACTAGCCCCGGCGGCGGGATCGGTCGACGTGTACGGCGACGGCGACCCGCTGCGGGTCCTGCGCGCCGCGCGTCGCCCGGTGATCCTGGCGGGCATCGCCGCGCTCCGCTGCGCCGCGGGCCCGGACCTGCTCCGCCTCGCGGAGCTGGCCGGCCTCCCGGTGGTGGTCTCGCCGATGGCCAAGGGGGTGTTTCCCGAGGATCACCCGTACTTCGCCGGGGTGCTCGACATGGCGGGTCACCGGGTCGTCTGGGACCTGCTGGCCGGCGCCGACCTGATCCTGGCCGCGGGCTTCGACCCGGTGGAGCTGATCAGCCCCTGGTCGGTCGCCACCCCGGTCATGCACCTGGACACCACCCCGAACACCGATCAGGTCTACGCCAGCGCGCACGAGCTCGTCGGCCACGTCGGGGCCATCCTCGGCTGGATCGCGGCGCAGTGGCCGGGTGAACCGCGGTGGGCTCGCTGGGACGAGGCCGAGGTGGCGGCGCACCGGGCCCGGCTGCGGGCGGCGTGGCTGGCGGGCCGGGCCGGAGGCAGGCTCAACCCCTCCGAGGTGGTGACGATCGCCAGGGAAGCGGCCCCGGCTGACACGATCGTGACCACCGACGTCGGCTCGCACAAGATCATGGCGGGCCAGGCGTGGCAGGCCGCCGGGCCCCGCTCGGTGCTGATGACCAACGGGCTTTCTGCGATGGGGTTCGGCGTGCCCGCGGCGATCGCGGCGAAGCTCACCCGGCCGGACCGGCCGGTGATCGCCCTGGTCGGCGACGGCGGGTTCGCGATGGCCGCGACCGAGATGCGGATCGCCTCGGCCCTGGGCGTGCCGGTCACCGTGGTGGTGTTCGCCGACGGCAGCCTGAACCGGATCGAGCTGCGGCAGACGCTGATGGGCTACCCTCCGACCGCCACCCGGATGGACGGGATGGACCTGGTCGCGCTGGCCGAGGCGATGGACTGCGACGGCGTCCGGGTGGACAGCACGGCGGGCCTGGAGAAGGCGCTGGCCGGCTTCGGCGCCAGGTCCCGTCCCCTGATCGTCGAGGCGCGCATCGACACCGCCCAGTACGAGGCCCAGTTCTAAGCCGCCAGAATCACCGTTCTAGACCTCAGCATCACCGTTCTAGGCCGCCAGCATCACCGTTCTAGGCCGCCAGCATCGACATTCCGGATATTTCAGGCATTTCGCCTCGCCGGCGCCCCGGGCGAAACAGCTACGATGGAACATCGAGGTCGTGATGGCGACAACGATGGAACATCGTGGTCGTTCCCCGCGCGCACTAAACTGCGCGAGTGAGTTTGTCTATCGGCATTGTCGGCCTGCCTAACGTCGGCAAGTCCACCCTGTTCAACGCGCTGACCCGGGCCAGCGCGCTGGCGTCCAACTACCCGTTCGCCACCATCGAGCCGAACGTCGGCGTGGTCGGCGTCCCCGACCCGCGGCTGGTCCAGCTGGCCAGGCTGTACGACTCCGCGCGGGTAGTGCCGGCCAGCGTCCGGTTCACCGACATCGCCGGCCTGGTCCGCGGCGCCTCGCAAGGCCAGGGACTGGGCAACCAGTTCCTCGCCCACATCCGCGAGACCGACGCGATCTGCCAGGTGGTGCGCGTCTTCGCCGACCCGGACGTGACGCACGTGGACGGCGACGTGTCGCCGGAACGCGACATCGAGACGGTCGTCACCGAACTGATCCTGGCTGACCTGCAGACCCTGGACAAGGCCCTGCCCCGGCTGGCCAAGGAGACCAAGTTCGCCCGGGATCCCGAGCGCGTCCAGGTGGCCCAGGCCGCGGCCGCGGCGCAGAAGCTGCTGGACTCGGGCACCGCGCTGTCGGCCGGCGCGGCGGCCGTCGGCATCGATCTGGCCGCCCTGCGCGAGCTGCAGCTGCTGACGGCCAAGCCGTTCCTGTACGTGTTCAACATGGACGTGTCCGAACTCGGCGACGAGGACCTGCGCAAGCGCCTGTCCGCGCTCGTGGCCCCGGCCGAGGCGATCTTCCTGGACGCCAAGACCGAAGCCGACCTGGCCGAGCTGCCGGCGGACGAGGCCGCGGAGCTGCTCGCCGAGGCCGGCCTGGGCGAGCCGGGCCTGGCCCAGCTGGCGCGGGCCGGGTTCCGTGCGCTCGGCTTGCAGACTTTCCTCACCGCGGGCCCGAAGGAGACCCGGGCCTGGGAGATCCGGGCCGGGGCGACCGCACCGGAGGCGGCCGGCGTCATCCACACCGACTTCCAGCGCGGCTTCATCAAGGCCGAGGTGGTCTCGTTCGGCGACCTGATCGCGGCCGGCTCGCTGCCCGCGGCCCGCGCCGCCGGCAAGGCCCGCATCGAGGGCAAGGACTACATCATGCGCGACGGCGACGTCGTCGAATTCCGCTTCAACGTGTAGCGGAGGTCCGTCACAGCGCACATCATGGTCAAGCTGGACCGGTCACGAAATCGCACCCGGCGCCTGCGTCATATCAGACGCATGTGGTCAGGGCAGGGTCAGGCTGAAGGCCGGAGCGGGGACGTCGGGCAGGCAACTGGCGTTCAGGTGGGCCACGCTGGCTTGCTCGATGAAAGTCTGGGTCAGCGGCCCTGCGCAGGCCGTCCAGCTTCCCGAGTCGACGTCGTGTCCCTGGCCGGGCAGGGTGAACGCGCGGCTGTCGGGAAAGACTTTCTGCGCTCCGGCCCAGTTCCGCGGCTGCTCGATCGGGTCGGCGGCGCCGTTGAACGCCAGCAGTGGCACGTGGGACACCGTCAGCTGCTCATCGCCCACCGTGGCGGCGGACTTGGGGATCAGCGGGCAGATGTACTGCATCAGCTGGGCCGACTCCAGGTCGGTCTGGTAGGCGAAGCTGCCGCGCTGGTCCGACAGCGCGCCGGGTTGGGCGGTGGCCCAGGGCTCGGCGCATTCGATCTCGAAGAGCATCATCTGGTTGACACCGCCGCCGCTGGGACCTGCCGAGACCTGGCCCGACGCTTGTAGCGCGCTGATCAGCGCGGTCAGGGTAGCGACCTTATTCCTGGCCGTGGCCAGGGTATGGACCACGACCGGTATCAGGCCCTGATCGTAGCCAAACAGCGCCTGGTATATCGCGTTGGCGAGCGCATCCTGGTCGAAGCGCTGGGTGGTCTTGGTAGGCGACTGCGCGGCCGGGATGACCCAGGGGGACTTGCCGACCGAGGCCCACAGGGCGGCCCAGTCGGCGGCCAGGTGCGGGAAGGCCTGGTGGCAGGCTGGCTGGCTCTCGCAGCGGGCGAAGACGTAATCCAGCGCCGTCTGGGAGTTCCCGGGAGCGGGGTCGTACACCCGGATGTTGAGCGGGGATCCGCTTTGCAGCGTCATCGTCCGCACCCGGCTGGGGTGACGCAGCAGGAAGACCTGCTCGACGGCCGTCCCGTAGGAGATGCCCATGAGATTGGCCTTGGCGTAGTGCAGGTCACCCAGGAGCTGGTTGACGTCATCGACGTACATCGCCGTGGTGTAGAACCGCAGGTCGCCGTGCAGGTGAGCCAGGCAGGACTGGACGCCGGCCCGCAGCGGGGGCTTGTCGGCCAGGCTGCCGGGGAAGATCGGGCAGTTCAGCGGGTTCGACTCGCCGGTGCCGCGCTGCTCGATGAACACCAGGTCCCGGTGGATGTTCAGGCTCTGAAGGTCTGGCAGCTCGCTTGGGATCTCATCCACGGCCGAGTCGCCGGGGCCCCCGGCGAAATAGACCACCGGGTCCGGCGCCTTATCCGCGCTGGTGGCCGGGATGACCACGAACCTGACTGGGATCGTGCGGCCCTTGCCGGTCAGCCGGTTCTCCGGCACGATCAGCGTCCCGCACCTGGCCGCCAGGCCGCTGACGGTGCACGACTTGATGCTCAGCGAGTTCACCGCCGGTGAGCTTGCGGCCGGGGTCGGCTTCCCGCTGCACGACGCCGCCGCCAGGAACAGCGCGGCGGCGATCACGACGAGCCGCGCCACGTAGCAGGCTCGCCCGCTGCGGCTCCTTCTAGTCAGCAAAGTAACGGCGCTCATGTCGCACCACCCGGCCGTATCGCAGCCAGAATCACGGCTGGCGCCCAGGCAACCGCAGGGCCGAAGGTCACCGGCCCGAGAGGCAACGGTCCTCACCTGGGATCAGCGGTGCGCGGCACGGCGCGACGGCGACGTCGCCGAGTTCCGCTTCCAGGCAACGTCAGGTAACCAGAAGTACCAGGGTAGCGACGAGCGTAAAGCCCGCCCGGCCGCCGTCATGGTTGGCAACCGATTCTCTGGCGCGCTTCCCTGCCGGACACCGCACGCTTGCGCGCCCCGCATTCCTTGTTCGCAGCATGCCCGCGACCCGCGACCCGCCGTACTTGTCCCGGTCGTGCCCCGGTCATGTCACCCGTGCTCGTAGACGCTGACGTGGCGCCAGCTGCTAGCGGTGTATGGTTCACCGTTCCAGCCTCCCCACCGCTCGCGCAACCGGAGGCCGGCGATGCGAGCCATGAGGTCGAACTCGGGCGCATGGGCAAGGCGCAGGCTG
>JBKQQQ010000150.1:0-36583 GCA_052144275.1 Streptosporangiaceae bacterium | reverse complement strand
TGGCTAACTGCTGCTGGGGCTCGGCCTGCTTGGACCGCGTCGGCCAGCAGAGCAATCATGCCTTCCAGACGCTGACCCTGAAGATATTCCTGATCATGGTTCAGCTGGTCAGCCAGCGGAGTCAGCGGCCCACCGCGGGACCCGCGGACCATGATCTCCCACACCAGGTAACCGCTCAGCTTTTCCGCCAGCACGCCAGCCGGTACCCCCAGCAAGGCACCCGGCGACCGCCCGGTGCCAACCGGGCTGACATGATCCAGGTCAGCTAGCTGCTCTGCTATCCCTGCCTGCAGTGCCTCCAGCAGCGTCGCCTTCCCAGCTAGCGGCGCCCTCGGCATCGGATTCTTGAAGGCCTTGTTAATCGCCGTCGCCAACTGACCGGCCTGCTCACCGCCTGCAGGGCACAGCTCGTCGATGGTCTGCTGGACAGCGGCCTTCGCGGCCTGACGCAACGCACGGTCCGGCTCGCTGCCGCGTATAAGCGTGGTCAGCTTCTTGAGGGCGGCGTCGGCAAGCAGCCCGACCAGCCATGCCCCGAGATCATCAACGACAAACACCACGCCGACAGCCCCCAGCTCTACGCACCCTCGACCGGCAAGACCATATAAGCATTGGGTGCAGCTCGTTCGAAGTGAGATGGCCAGTCAGGCGCCGAGCGTGTATTTCCCCTGCGTGGTGCCGGGGTAGAGCCGCTGGTGCTCGCGGGCGAGGTGGAAGCGCCAGTATTCGTCGAAGTCGCCGGTGCTGATCACGGCGCGCAGGGTGAGGACGGCCTCGGCGCCGTCCAGGCCCCATCTCGCGCCGCCTATGTCGAGACGGTCGGCGATCAGATGCCTGCATGCGCCTTCAATTACTCCGGTCGCGATCGGCCAGCCTGCCTCCAGGGCCTGGTCGTATCGGAGGTAGTCGTGCCTGCCGTTCAGGTATCTCACGCAGGTGTCGGCGCCGGCGCGCTGGCTGCCTTCCAGGCTGGCGGCGTCGGCCTCGGCGGTGATCTCGCCGGCGGCGCGGGCGCTGTCGCCGGCCAGCACCGCGAGCGCCTTGACCGCGACCCAGTCCTCGGCCGCGGGGTCCCCGGCGGCGTGCAGGCTCCACGCGGCCTTCCAGATGTATTCGATTCTCTGAACTAAAGACAGTCATCAATATCCGCTGTTCTCTGGTCGTTTTCCGGACGCGTGGAGGATGGCGGTAACCAGGCGGGCGATGTTGCCGTCGTCGAGGCCGGTAACGGCGTCGCGCAGGTCGACCGGGATGCCGCCGGCGAGGCTGGACGACAGCTCGAGGACACGCCGTTCCCCGCCGGAGCAGGGCAGTTCGCCGGCGTGCAGGGCAGCGATCGCGGCGGCCCAGTCGATGCCGGCCATCAGGGTGGTGCCGTCGCTGATGCTGGTGCCGACTGTGATGAAGCGGCTGGTGAAATCGTCACGGCGCAGGAACGTCCCGTTGCCGGCGAGCAGGGCGACGCCGGCTTCGAGCGGGTAGAGCCCGGCGGCGCAGGCCCGGAGGGCGGCCGTCAGGTCGTCAGCGGTCATGGCGGTCTCCTGGGGATAGGGTCGCGGCGGCGGTGTCGCGATAGGAAGGAATGCCGAGGCTGACGGTCTCGGCGTGGCGGGCGAGGGAAAGCTCGATCTGGGCGAGCTTGTTGTTGGCGGCGCCGAGGCTGACCTTGAGCCCTTCGGCTTCGCCGGCCCAGCCCTCGCGCTCGGCCTCGGCAATGCGGGCGGCCAGGTTGCCGCGGATGTCCTCCAGCCGCTGTTTCTGGGCGGGGTCAACCCGGAGGAGGGAACACCGAATGCAGCTGTGCTCGTGGATGCAACTGCTTCCCCAGGCCCGGCCGCAGTCGCCGAGGGCAAGCCGGCGGCGTTCGAAATGGCCGAGGAATTCTTCCCACTCGGAGTCGGTCGGGGCACGGTATTCTTCGCTGGGACGTAGTTCGCGGCGGCGGGCGATGAACGCGCGGTGGCCGCTGATGGCTTCTTCGGGGTAGACGGCCTTGTATCCCATGGTGGTGGTGATGCTGGCGTGCCCCATCAGGAGCTGGCAGATGTGCGGGGGCATCCCGTTCATGATCGCGTCGGTCGCGAAGATCCTGCGGAAGTCGTGGGGCTTGAAGGCGAGGGGCTGGCCGGCGGCGTCGGTGATGCCGGTGCCTTCCAGCGCGCTGGTGATCCAGTTGCGGATCGACGCGGAGCTGAGGGGGCGGCTGTCGGCCCCGACGCGGTGCTGGAGCAGTACGGGCATCGGCGGGGTGAACTCGCGCTCGTGGATGTCGTAGGCGACGACGAGCGGGACGTCGCCGGCGCTGTTCCTGACGCGGGCGATGACGGCGGCGAGCACATCGGCGAGCTCGGGCGAGATGACCAGGAGCCGTTCGACATCGGCCTTGGACGGGGCGATGTGCAGCAGCGGGACCAGTTCCCCGGTCGAGGGGAGCCGGTACTGGACCAGGCTGTGGTGCGAGAGTTCTGTCAGTTCCTCAAGGCGGATGCCGGTGGCGCGCAGGACCTCGACTGCGGCCCAGGTCCAGAATGCCGTGTTCTCCTTGCGGGTGAGGTCACGCCGGGTTCCGGTGACCGGGTCCTCGGCCCATGCCCTGCTGCTGGATCGTCCCTCGATGCTGGTGAGCACGGTCTTGCGCAAGGTGGTGCCGCCGGCGGTGAACAGGTCTCCGGAGGCGGCGCCCGTGGCGGCGGCGAGCCGGGCGGCGGCGTCTTTCCTGGCCTGGTCGACGGCGGTGATCAGGGCGGGCAGCACCGGGATGCGTTCCCGGGTCCGCTGGTCCATCCGGGACTTGCGGCGGCCGGCGGCCTTTGCCGGCTGGATGTCCTCCCTGCGGACAGGCGGGGGCACCGCCCACTGCGCCCAGCGGGCCGGGTCCTCCCCGGCCCATTCGGCGATGTCGAGGTAGAACGCCCGGACGGCGGTCAGGACCGAGGCCGTGCTAAGCCGCTCCGACGTGGTCACGGTGGCGTTCCCGGCCTCGTCGCGGCTGCTCACGGTCTTTACCGCTAGCCGCTGTTTCCATGCGATCGCGACGTCGGGGGCAAGGCGCAGCGAGCTGATGCCGGGATTGTGCGCCTCGAGGTCCTTCCAGAACAGCTTGCCGAGGGAACGGGCGAGCACCTGCAGCGTCGCGTAGTCGACTGACGGCTGCCGCTCGCCCAGGTAGCCGACCAGGAGGTCGCGGACGGGAATGCAGGCCAGGTCGTACTGGCCGATGAGCTCGGCGGTGGTGAGCTGTCCCTGGAACCGGGGGTTCAGCATGCGCAGCGTCGCGGGCGCGTCTGGCGGGAGCAGGCCCATCATGTGCAGCAGCTGGTAGAAGCTGTTGCCCTTGCCTTTCGTCAGGTCCCCCCGGAGGGTGTCGCGGGTCTCCATGAACTCCAGGCAGTCCCCGACCGTGATGTCGGCCAGGGTGCCGCCCTTGGCCGCGAGGATGACCGACAGCTGCTCAGCGGCCCGGCGGCGGGAGAGATCGCTGATCCCGGCCTGGATGGCGCAGGCCTCCAGCCGGGCGAACCCGCTGCTGTCCCTCAGCCGGGGCATTTCCCGGCTGAGCGGGAACTGGACGGGGCTGGCGAGCAGCCAGGCCAGGCCGGGCCGGATGGCCTCGGAGTAGATCATCTGGCCGAGCCCGAGCGTCACCGACTTCAGGAGCTGCTCGCGGCTTCCGGTGTCGCCGCGGGCGGCGAGCCAGTCCGCGGCAGCCGGGCGGCAGTCTGCCAGGCCGTCGCCGGCGATCCCGCTGGCCTGCCAGCGCTGCTGCCAGGTATCCCCGGGGTACTGTTCCAGCCAGTCCAGGAAACGCCGCAGCGAGATCCGCCGCTGCCCCAGCGACCAGGGGGTCTCGGCATAGGGCGGGGCCAGCAGCCTGCCCGTCAGCGCCGCCCGGCTCAGGGCCGTCGCCTCCCAGGTGCCCGGGACCGTCCTGGGCGGGTACTTCTCCAGCAGGGCGGATGCGGCCTCCGGCCGCATCCGGGGGCGCGGCGGCGCCCCCGCCCTCATGTCCGTTGCCCCGGGGGCGGTCACCCGCGCCTCCCGAACAGCACGTCCAGTGACTCGGGCCGGTATCCCGGCGCGGCCGGCGGCGGCACGGCCGGCTTCTCCGCCTGGCGGCGGTGATAGCCGGCCACGCTCGCGATGACATCCTCCGGGGCGGGCGTGACGTAAATCTGCGTCGTGGACAGGTGCACGTGGCCCAGGACCCACTGCACGTCGGTTATCGGCATCTCCGGGTCGCGTGCCATCCGGTAGGCAGCGGTGTGCCTCAGGTCGTGCAGCGACCAGTTCGCCCCCAGCGACTCGCCCGCCCGCGTGAACATGGCGCGGGCCGCGTGATAGCCCAGCGGCCGGAACGGGCGCCGCAGCGTCCACCACACCGGGTCGTCCGGCCCGGTCGGCACCTGGCCGTGCGTCTCCTGCTGGTAGAGCCGCAGCCACACGAACGCGTCCGGAGAAGCCGGCAGCGGCTGCATCGCCCGCGATCCCTTGCGGATCACCGTGACCAGCTGGCTGCCCGGGTCCATGCTCCCGCTGGTGACGCCGAGCAGTTCCTCGGCCCGGGCACCGGTGGACACCCAGAAGGCGACCAGGGCCCGGTCGCGGTGCGACGGCAGGGCCGCGAACAGCTCGTCGAACAACCGGTCCGGGATCCTCCGCGGGATGCGCTTCGGCAGCCGGGGCCGGAACAGCCCGGCCCGCTCCCGCCGGAACGGCTCCAGCGGGTTATGGTGCGCATGCGCCCGGCCGCCCTTCCTGGCCAGCGGGAACGGGTTGGCCAGCGGCCCGGACCCCGCCTCCAGGTGATAGTCGTAAAACGACCGGCAGACCGTCTCGCAGTGCGCGACCGTCGCGGCAGCGTATCCCGGGCCCGGCGATGCCTTCCCGGTCACCGCGTTCACCGTCCCCGGCGCCGGCCCGGAACCGGGTCCCGCCGGGCGTCCCGTCCGCCAGTGGTCCCGCTCCGGCTTGCCCGACAGCTGCAGCCACCGGCAGAAGTCCCGGCCCTCGGCCCGCGTCGCCTGATCCCACGCGAACCCGGCCGCCCACGTGAACCTGAACCACCGCAGCAGGTCCATCCCGTATGACCGCTGCGTCGCCTCCGACCGGCCCGCAGCCTGCAGGCTCCGCAGGAACTCGGTCACGGGCACGACCGGCTGCCCGCCGCCATCGACCAGCCGGTACGGCTCGAACGGATCCCCGGTCTCCATCACCGCGCCGGACAGCGGGACCCAGAGCCGGGCCAGGTCGACGTGCGCATCATCGTCATCTACTGCCACGAGGAGCGAATCTAGGCACAACGCCGCCACTCCGTCGCCGATCTGCCCAGCAGCCTCGGCTAGTTCAGTTAACAGGGAGCACGTGGATGAAGTCGATGATGATCGTGATGGTGACGCCGCGGCGGGCGGCCTCGGCGGCGACGGCCTCGATCTGCGTGTTGTTGCCGTCGATGAGGACGGTCCATTCCCGCTTGTGCTGCGGGTCCCGGCGCTCTGCCTCATCGAACGCCGAGGCGATGACGGCGGGGATGTCGTCGGTGACCGACGCGGTCAGCCACTTGCCCCGCGCCTGCGGCTCCCGCGGCTTTCCCCGGCCCTTGGCCTTCCCGGCCTGCGCCTTCTTCTTCTTCTTCTTCCTCCTCCTCTTCTGCGCGGGGGTGCTGATGATCTCCTCGGGGGTGCGCGGGACCGGGGCGGCGTCATAGACGCAGGCCAGCTCGGCCATCCGCTTGCGGCCGTTCTTCTCCCCCGGCGACAGCCGGGTCGCGAGCTTGCCCTCCGCCGCGGCCGCGGCCTTCGCGGTCGCCGGGCGCAGCGCGCCCGGCAGCATCACGATGCCCTTCCCGTCGAAGGTCAGCACCAGCGCATGATCATCCGGGGCCGGGCTGACCGCGCGCTGCAGGTAAAACGCCTCCACGTGTGCGGCGCAGCGGCGGGCAAGCTCCTCTAGCTGCCGTTTTCCTATCGTCACGCCAGTCGAGCGGGTGATCGCGGCGCCCGCCGCCTCCATCGAGCCGCGCGCGGCCTCGATGGCGGCGAGCCTGCGCAGCCCGTGGGAGTGCTTCTCCTCCGGCAGGTTCAGCGCCGCATCCGCCGGGTGAACGTTGCTCCTGCCCGGCGACCGGTAGGCGATCCGCGACACGATGACCTGCCCGAACTTCGTCACCAGCGGCCGGGTCCGGTCCCTTTCCGCGCGCGTGCGGACGACGCCGTCCTCCCCGGTCACGTCATGCCGCCGTTCTTCCTGCGCGGCCGTCAGGTCCAGCCGGTCCTGGAACATCAGCCGCAGCAGTTCCCTGCCCCGCGCCTCCAGCTGTTCCTCCAGTTCACCGTGCTGCAGCCCCGCCGCCCCCGCCGACGCCATCCAGTCCTCCAGCTCGCCGAAGCACTTCCTGGACTCCGCGAACGCCCCGTCCTGGGCAGGCACGTACCCTTGCATCGGGCTCCTTCTTTTGCGATCCGGTCGTCAGACAACCGGGACCGTAACGAGAAGGAGCCCTTTACGCACGCACCGACACGGCAAAACCGGACACAGGACCACCAAGCGCACTAAAACGCTTCACACTGCATCACCTCAGAAGAGCCGCACCCTAAGAATTTTCTGATGCGCGGTGACGTGATCGTCGTCGCGGTCGGGCTGGTCGTGGCCCTCGCGTTCAGCATGCTCATCACCGCCTTCACGACCTATATCGTCAACCCGATCATCGCCAGCTTCAGTAGCGGCAAAGTCGGCCTAGGCGTGGAAATCCGGTCCGGTAATCTCAGGACACTCGTAGACTTCGGCTCGTTCATTTCCGCGATCATCTACTTCGTCATCTTCATCGCGGCGGTGTACTTCCTTATCGTCGTGCCCTACAAGCACGTCCAGGCGCGGCGCGGGCAACTGGTGTTCGGTGACCCGGCGCCGGTCAAGACCTGCCCCGCGTGCCTGTCCAGCGATCTGCCGGCCGCCGCCTCCAAATGCAAGTACTGCGGCACGGACCAGCCCACTACCGCAGCCGCCTGACGCCGCCGCGCTGCGGCTGGCCCGGCTAGGAGGGCTAGCCCGGCTACGAGAGCTAGCCCGGCTTGGAGGGCTGGCCCGGCTTGGAGGGCTGGCCCGGCTACGAGCCGAGGCCGGCTGGGCCGATGTCGCCGGTCAGGTAGCGCTGCATGGTGGGGCCGATCGCCGCCACCAGGTCCTCTGTGGTCGCCAAGGCCAGGGGTTCCAGGCCGAGCACATACCTGGCGAAACCGAGGCCGACGACCTGGCTGGCGACCAGCGTGGCCCGGTAACGGCCCTCCTCGTCGTCGCTGAGCCCGGCCACCTGGATCAAGCTGGCCAGGATCGTGCTGGTCACGAACTCGCGCAGCATGGTGACGCCCTGCTCGCTGGTCGCGGCGGACCGCAGCAGCCCGATGAACGCCGTCCTGATGTCGGCTACGTCCCAGGCCCGCAGCAGCGTGCCGGTCAGGACCTCGCCGATCCGCGGCAGGAACTCATCGCCGAGCCGGTCCCGTTCCGCGCCCAGGACGAACGTGATGATGTCGCTCGGCACCACTGGCAGCCGCATCGCGGCGGCGAACAGCCGTTCCTTAGTCCCGTAGAAGTGATGGACCAGTGCCGGGTTGACGCCGGCGTCGGCCGCGATGCCCCGGATCGTCGCCCCGTCGTACCCCTGCTCGCCGAAGCGACGCCGCGCGGCGCCGAGGATGGCCTCGCGGGTGCGGCTCTCCCCGGCCCGCCGGCCCGGTCCGCGCCTGGGTTCGTCGGCTGCCACCCGATAGACGTTATCCACCCGCTACAAGCTTGAAGAAACACTCCTCCAGCGTGGCGGGCTCCGTGGTGACGCTGGCGGGCAAGTCCCCGAGCGCCGCGGCGACCTCGGCGGCCGGGCGGCCTGGCACGCGCAGCGCCGTACCGGCCGGCTCCGTGCCTGCCAGCGGCGTCCCGGCCGGCTCCGCGCCTGCCAGCTCGGTGCCTGCCAGCCCGGTGCCTGCCAGCCCGGTGCCTGCCAGCACCGCGCGCAGTCCGGCCGCCTCGAGCCGCCGGAGTGCCGCGGCCCAGTTCGCGGCGCGCACCACCGTCGTCCGCGCCGGGCCGACGATCTGCGCGGCCGTCCCTGCCGCCACCACGCGCCCGCCGGCCAGCACCACCAGGCGCGTGCACTCCTCTGCTTCCTCCATGCTGTGCGTGGTCACGATGACCCCCGCGCCGTCGGCGGCCGTCTGCGAGATCGTCTCCCACAGCCGGGCCCGGGCCAGCGGGTCGACGCCCGACGTCGGCTCGTCGAGCAGCAGGAGTTCGGGTGCGTGCGCCAGCACCTGCGCGAACGCCGCGCGCCTGGCCACCCCGAGCGGCAGGTCCCGGACGGCGATCGCCGCGTACCGCCGCAGCGAATCCGGCACGTCCGTGCTGGCCGACGCTGTTCCCGTGAACACCGCGCGGGAAAACGCCAGGTTCTCCGCGATCGTCAGGTCGTCGTAGAGGCCGAGGCCCTGCGGCAGGTACCCGACCCGCCGCCGGGAGGCCCTCGACGGGAGCTGTCCGAACAGCCGCACCGACCCGCCGGAGACCGGCAGCAGGCCGAGCAGCATGCGGATCAGGGTGGTCTTGCCCGCGCCGTTGGCGCCCAGGAGCCCGACCACCTCACCGGGGCCGACCGCGAGGTCTACCCCGTCGACCGCGGTGAACCGGCCGAAGACCCTGCTCACCGAGGCGCATTCGGCGAGTATCTCAGCGTCTGCTATCTCAGGGCCGGCTATCTCAGCGTCGGCTATCTCAGGGTCGACTATCTCAGGCATCGGCACCCGCCAGCTCTGCGCGCAGCGCCGCCACGCACACCGCGTCCTGCAGGTCAGGCCGCACCGGCTCCGATGCGGGGACGCCGGGGGGATGCCAGACCCGCCAGGTGCCGGCCCGCCGCCAGGCCCGGCGCCGCTCTTCGGTGTCATCGGGACGGCCGGGCACGACCGCGATGGTCCCCGGTACGGACGCGACGATCTCGGCCGGGGTGCCCGCGGCGAGGGTCCGTCCCGCGTCGAGGACGAGCACATGCGCCGCCCGCGCCGCCTCGTCCAGGTAGGTGGTGGACATCAGCACGGCCGCCCCGCCCGCGGCCGCCCGCGCGATGAGCCACCACAGGTCGGCCCGGCTCACCGGGTCCACGCCCGTGGTCGGCTCGTCGAGGACGAGCAGCTCCGGCTCGGGCAGCATCGCCGCGATCACGCCCAGCTTGCGCCGCATCCCGCCGGACAGCTGCCCGGCAAGCCGGTCCCGCGCCGCGGCGAGCCCGGTCCGTTCCAGGTACTCACCGACCTGACGGCCGGCCGCCGCACCCGTTATTCCGAAGACGGCCGAACGGAACTGAAGGTTCTCCGCCACCGAGAGGTCGTCGTAGACCCCGGCGCTTGGGGGCAGGTACCCGATCCGCTGGGCTTCCGGCCTGCGTACCGCGCCCCCTGTGGGCGCCAGCGCACCCGCGACGCAGCGCAGCAGCGTGGTCTTGCCCGCGCCATCGCCGCCCACCACGGCGGTAACCTGGCCGGACCGCACGCCGACGCTGACCTGGTCCAGAGCCCGCAGGCCGCCGAAGCTGACCGAGACCGCCTCGGCGCCCCACGGGATGGCCGGCCGGTCCCCGGCGGCGGGCCCGGTCACCGGGCTGCCCCCGGCGCCAGGAAGGCGCGGAAGCGCCATATCGCCAGCCCGGTCACGACCGCGCCGAGCAGAGCCAGGTAGGCGAACGGGGGCCAGAGCGAGCTGATCGGCTCGGCCCGGAGCATCACCCCGCGCGAGATCTGGGTGAAGTAGGTGAGCGGCAGCAGGTAGGCGATCCACCGCACGCCGATCACGATCGAGGTCAGCGGGAAGATCAGGCCGGACAGCAGCACCTGCGGCAGCAGGGTCATGACCGCGAGCTGGATGGCCTGCCCCTGTGTCTGCGACACGCTGGAGATCAGCACGCCCAGGCCGAGGGTGACGAAGACGAAGAGCAACGCGCCGAGCCCGAACACCGCGAGCGAGCCGCGGAACGGCATGCCGAACACGGCCACCCCGACGGCGAGCACCACTACCAGGTCGACGACGGCGACGACGAAATACGGGACGATCTTGCCGAGAAAGACGTCCGCGGGCCGCAGCGGCATCACCGCGAGCTGCTCCAGCGTCCCGGCCTGCCGCTCCCGCACCACGCCGAGGCTGGTGATCACGGTCCCGACGAACACCAGGATGACGCCCGCCAGGCCGGGGATCATGATGTACGAGGTCTTCAGCTGCGGGTTGTACAGAACCTGGATAGTGGCATTGGCCACCGCCGCGGCCCCGCGACCGGGATCCGCGCTGCTCGCGGTGGCGGTCGCCCCACTACGCTGAGCGGCGAACTGACGCAAGGCAGCCTGCGCGGTGAACAGCTGGCTGCCGTCGACGAGAATCAGCGGCCCGCCGCCAGCGCTAGCGGTGACGATCGCGACTGCCGCGTGCCCGTCCCGCAGTTCATCGCGGGCCCACGTGGCAGCTTGCCCGGCCGTCGCGGTATACGTCCCTGCCACCTGGAAGGACTTCGGCAGTGCCGTCGCGACCACGTCCGCGCCTGGTCCTGCCACCACGGTCGGGATGTCAGACACGTCGAAGCTGGCCGCGTAGCCCAGGATCACTAGCAGCAGGATCGGCATCACGATCATCATGGCCAGGGTCCGGCGATCCCGCCTGAGCTGGCGGAACTCCTTGACGATCATCGCCCGCATGCGGACCTCCTCCAGCCGGTGCCAGTCAAAATTATACGGTTGGTTAATTTAGTTGGCCAGGGCGGCCTGATCTGGTCAGATGGCTGGCATGGCGAACACCTCACGGCACACCGGGCGGTGGACGCTCGAGGACCGCTTCACGTCCCCCTGGCATTACCTGCCGGTGGAGGTGCCGGCCGGGACGGCCGGGGTGCGGGTCGAACTCGACTACGAGCGCGCCGACGGAACGGTGCTCGACCTCGGCTGCCTTGACCCGCACGGGTTCCGCGGCTGGTCGGGCGGGGCCCGCGAGTCGTTCGTCATCACCCGCGAGGCGGCCACGCCTGGGTACCTGCCCGGGGAGATCGAGGCCGGGACGTGGCAGGTGATGATCGGCGTGCACCGCGTCCCGCCGGACGGCGTGGGCTACCGGCTGACGGCCGAGACCACGCCGCGGAGCGCGGGCCTGCGGCTGCCCCCGGCCCCGGCCGAGCCGCCGGCGCCCCGGCACCGGCCGCCACGCCGGGCCCTGCCGGCCCGGGAGGGCAGGCGCTGGCTGGCTGGCGACCTGCACACGCACACCGTGCACTCGGACGGCAAGCTGACCGTCGCCGAACTGGCCGTCCTGGCCGTCGGACGCGGCCTGGACTTCATCGCGGTCACCGACCACAACACGGTCAGCCACCACGCCGAACTTGCCGCGGCGGCCCGGCGGTACGGGATCACGCTGCTGCCTGGCCAAGAGGTGACGACCGATAGCGGGCACGCCGGAGCGCTCGGCGACATCGGCTGGATCGACTTCCGCCGGGAGCCGGACGACTGGCTGGACGCCACCGAAGCAGCGGGCGGCCTGCTATCGGTCAATCACCCGTTCGCCGGGCCGCTCAGCTGGGTCCGCCCGATGCGCCGCCGCCCGCCGCTGATCGAGGTCTGGCATCCGAGCTGGCTCGACCTGCGCTGGACCACTCCGCTGTCCTGGTGGCTGGCCTGGGACGCCGCGGCCATCCCGGTGGGCGGCAGCGACTGGCACCAGCCGGGATCCGACGCCCTGCCCGGGCACCCGACCACCTGGGTCGAGTGCGCCGGGGACGAGCCGGGCGACGTGCTGGACGGCCTGCGGGCGGGCCGGGTGGCCATTTCGGCCGAACGAGATGGGCCGGTGCTACTCCGCCACGAGGGCGATCTCCTCGCGATCGACGCCGATGGCCTGACGCTGGCCGGACCGCAGGGACCATGGGCCCGGGTCCGGGGCGACCTGGCCAGGCTCTCCGGCCGGGCGGGCCCACACCGCCTGATCGACGCCGGCGGGGCGACGCTCGCGCTCACGGCCTGATGGCAGGCTAGCGGGGACGCCACACGATCCGCTGGCCGATGAACCTTCGGCGCTCCGGTCGTCTTAACTGGAAGCCAACCGAGGAGGATGTCGTTATGACCCAGGGATACGCGCCGGTCAACGGACTGCGGATGTACTACGAGGTACACGGCACGGGCCGGCCGCTCGTGCTGCTGCACGGCGGGCTGCTGACCATCGACCTGTCGTTCGGCGAGATCTGGCCCGACCTGGCCGCCGACCGCCAGGTGATCGCCACCGAGCTGCAGGGACACGGGCGCACCGCCGACATCGACCGGGATATCGACCTGCGCTACCTGGCCGGTGACGTGGCCGCCCTGCTCGACCACCTCGGCGTCGGTCAGGCCGACGTGCTCGGCTTCAGCCTCGGCGGCGGGGTGGCCCTGCAGCTGGCACTGGATCACCCGGATAGGGTCGGCCGGCTCATTCTCGCCTCTGTCAGCTACGCCAGCGACGGGTATCACGCCGAGATCTCGGACCCAGCCCAGCACGCCACCTCCACCCGGATGCCCACCGCCGAGGACTTCCAGGAGATGCGTGCGGCCTACGCCCGCCTGGCGCCCGATCCCGGTCACTTCGAGGCGTTCGCGGCCAAGACCTCGCAGGCCGCCGGGAGCCTCAAGGGCTGGACCGCCGCGGAGCTCGCCCGCATCAGCGCGCCCACCTTGCTCATCTTCGGCGACCATGACTTCATCCGCCTGGAGCACGCGGTCGAGATGCACGGGCTGATCCCGGGCGCGCAGCTCGCGGTCCTGCCGGGCGCCACGCATATGGGCGTCATCCGGCGGACCGACCTCATCGTGCCGCTGGTCCGCGACTTCCTCGGCTGAGTCAGCCGTCAGCAGTGCGCGGCCAGCAGGTCGAGGCGGGCCCGGAGCAGCGCCCGGTGCGCTACCACGTCGTCGACCTGGTCGGGCTGCTCGGGACACTCGCCCGCGCTGATCGCTTGCTCGAGGCGTCGCCGGGCGTCAGCGGCACCGATCATCTCGAACACCACCAGCGGGTCACGGCCGGCCGCCCGCTCGGTGTCGGCGCGCAGCTCGGCCCCCTTGGCGACCCAGGTGTCCCTGATCTTGCCGCCGCGGCCATGGTCGATCAGCACGCAGACGGCATGCTGCTTGTCGCCGTAGGCGAAGGTCATGGTCAGCGACTCCTGGCGGCCGCCCACGTCGGCGTAGTGCCAGCAGTCACCGACCTGCGGCGCGCCGACCGTGCCGGCCCACGGGGGGTCAGCCACATCGTGCGCGCGGATCCGGGCGGCGGCCTGGCCGGCGGCCGCGCGCAGGGCGGGCGGGCCGACCGCGGCGAAGACGCGCAGCAGGGCGAGGGCTTCCGGGGTGGACGCCGCCTCGGCGGCGGGCACCAGCGACCCGGTGAGGGTGTCCAGCAGCGAGGACTGACCCGCGGCCGATGAGGCCAGCGCGCCGATCAGGTCGGATCCCCAGAGCTCGGCGTCCACCGGGTCGTCCAGCTGGCCCAGGATCTGCCGGGCCTCGGTCAGCACCCCCGCGAAGGTTTCCTCGACGGCGACAGGCGCGAAGAGGCTGGCGACGTCGGGCTCCCTGGGATCATCGGCTTCCATGCCGTGCAGGATAAGCCAAGGACCCCGTCCGGGGACGGGGTCCTTGGCCGCTAGGTGCCCCTAGGGCCCGGCGGTCAGCGCACTGACGGCTCGACCCGCACCGCGTCGAGCAGCCGCTCGTAGGCGGCCAGGTCCACGTGATCCGGGTTTTCCGGGCCGCCGGGCGCCAGGGTCCAGGCCCCGGTGCCTCCCGCGGCCAGGGCCAGGGCGTGCCTCAGCCGGTCCGGCCAGGACCAGCCGAGCAGCTGGCCAGGCACCAGTCCCGCCACCAGCGCGCCCCGGGCCGGCGGGTAGGCCGGGTCTGTCCCGGTGACCTCCGTGGCCTCGACGCGCGCCGTCCAGTCGCCACTGGGGGTAGCCGCGTGGACCAGGCCACCGACGGCAACGGCCGCCGCGCCGGCCCCCAGCCGGATCAGATCGGCGGCGAGGGCTTCGGTTCCGGGCTCGGCCGAGTTCGTTTCCGCGACCACCAGGTCGGGACCGTGGCTGATGGCGTGCTTCAGCTCCTCGCCGCCCGCGTCGAGAATCACCGGCACGCCCGCTTCGGCGGCGTAGGTCACGAGCGAGCCGTAGGTATCGGCGGGCAGGCCGTCGGGCAGGCTGCCGCAGAGCACGACGGCCGCGGCACCCGCCATCAGCCGCCGGTAGTCCGCCGCGAACCGGCCGAGTTCCTCGGTGGTGATGTACGGTCCCGGCTCCGCGAACCGCGTGACCGGCCCGGTCTGGTCCCGGCCCGCGAAGCGGAAGAAGCGCCGCGAGTCGCCGCGGATCAGCGTGAACGCCGTCGGCACCCCCGACTTAGCCAGATCCTCCCTGATCAGCTCGCCGGACGCGCCGCCGGCCAGCCCGGCGGCGAGCACGTCGTGGCCGAAGGCCCGCAGCACCCTGGCCACGGTCACACCACGACCGCCCGCCCGGTAGCTGGGCCGGGAGACCGTGCTGACGCCCTCGGCGGCCAGGCCGCCCGTCGTATAGTCCACGTGCAGCGCGACGTTGAGCGTGACCGTGACGATCACGTCGCCGCTCATGGCTGCCTGCCTTCCCGGTGACGTCCCTGTTGGGCCCGTTCGGCCTATTATGCGGGCTCAGCGGCCCGGTGCGGTCCGCAGCAGCCCAAGCCGGCCTACGTAGGCTTTGCCCATGCGCAACGGATTCGAAGACCTCGACCTGGACCGGCTACGCCGCAGGCGCAGCGAGAAATGGCGGGCTCACCCGCCTGACGTGCTGCCCGCGTTCATCGCGGAGATGGACTATGACCTCGCAGAACCGTTGCTCGCGGCGCTGCGCAGCGCCATCGACCTCAGCGACTGCGGGTACGCCACGCCGGTCGAGGTCGGCGAGACGTTCGCCAGGTTCGCCGCGGCCAGGCACGGCTGGACGGTCGATCCCGGCCGGGTCCACCTCGTGCCCGACGTGATGGCCGGCGTCGACGTGATCCTCCGGCTCGCCACCGAGCCCGGCGATGGCGTGGTGATCAACACGCCGGTGTACCCGCCGTTCTTCGAGCACATCACCGGCGGGCACCGGCGGGTGGTGGAAGTCCCGCTGCTGCGGGTGGACGGGCGGCACGAACTCGACTTCGCCGGACTCGAGGCGGCGTTCGCCGCCGGCGCCCGCAGCTACCTGCTCTGCAACCCGCACAACCCGACCGGGCGGGTGTTCAGCGCGGCGGACCTCGACCGCATCGCGTCGCTGGCCGAACAGTACGGCGTACTGGTGCTGTCGGACGAGATCCACGCCTCGCTCACCCTGCCCGGCGCACGTCACACACCGTTCGTTTCACTGGGCGGCGCAGCGGCTGAGCAGGGAGTGACGCTGGCCTCGGCGTCCAAGGCGTTCAACATCGCCGGCCTCAAGGGCGCGGTCGCGGTGGCCGGGTCGGCGTCCAGGCAGCACCTGCTCGCCCGGCTGCCGTCCTCGTGCCAGTACGGCGCCGGGCTGTTCGGCGTGCTCGCCTCGCTGGCCGCGTGGAGCTCGGGCGGCGAATGGCTGGACGCGCTGCTGGCTCAGCTCGACCACGCCCGGACGGAGTTCGGCAGGCTGCTCAGGCAGCGGCTGCCTGAGGCCGGTTATGTCCCGCCCGAGGCGAGCTACCTGGCCTGGGTCGACTGCTCCCGGCTGGGCCTGGGCCCGGAGCCAGCCGAGGTATTCCTGGACCGCGGCCGGGTGGCCCTCGGCCGGGGGCTCAACTTCGGCCCGCCGGGCGACGGCTTCGTCCGGGTGACGATCGGCACCAGCAGCGCCCTGCTGGCCGAGATCGTGGACCGGATGGCCGCCGCCGTCGGCTGACCCCTAGCGATCGCGGCAGAAGCAGGCGGCCAGGTGGTCGTTGACGATGCCGCAGGCCTGCATGGTGGCGTAGGCAGTCACCGGGCCGGTGAACGTGAAGCCATGCCGCCGCAGTTCCGCGCTGAGCGCCTTGCTGGCCGGCGTCGACCCCGGCACCTCGGCCAGCGTCCGCGGCGCCCGGCCCGGCTCGCCCGCGTACTTCCACACCAGCGCGGTCAGGCCGTCGGGCAGGTCGAGCGCGGCGCGCGCGTTGGTGATCACCGCGTTGATCTTCGCCCGGTTCCTGACGATGCCCGGGTCGGCCATCAACCGGGCCACGTCCTCCGCCCCGAAGGCCGCGACCGCCGTGGCGTCGAATCCGGCGAAGGCGGCCCGGAAGTTCTCCCGTTTGCGCAAGATGGTCAGCCAGGACAGGCCGGACTGGAAACCCTCGAGACAGAGCCGCTCGAAGATCGCCGTGTCGCCGCGCACCGGGCGGCCCCACTCCTCGTCGTGATAGGCGAGATACTCCGGAGCGCTCAGACCCCAGGGGCACCGCAGCTTGCCGTCAGGACCCTCGGCGGGGCCCTTCTCCGGGCCCTGCTCCGATGCGGGTTCCGGGACGCTGCCTGGCGGTGGCTGATCACTCACCAGCCCTGCTCCTCGGCCGCGGCCACGGAGTCGTCTTCGGGTGTGCCGGACGGGTTGGCGGCCTGGCCCCAGGCCGCCTCTTCGCGCGCGGCTTTCTCCTGCTCGGCCCACCAGTCGTGGGTGTTGAAGGCGCCCTGCGGACCTGGCGTTTCGTACGGGCCCTGGGTCTGGGTGGGCTGAGTCGCATCCGGGTCGTGGAGGACCTCGGAGGGCTGGGTCGCATCCGGATCATGGAGGACCTCGGAAGGCTGCGTCGCCTCGTGCGGCTCGGGAGCCGGAGGAGCCTTAGCCGGAGAGGCCTTGAGGACCAGCGGAGTCCGAGGATACTGGGGAGCCTCCGGGATGACGGCGGGCTCGGGAGCCGTGGGAGCTTCGGCCGACCCGGCGACCTCGGCCGCCACCGCGGAGCCGGCCGCCTCGGGACCCGGGGGAGCGTCGGCGGCGGGCTCGCGCGCCGAGGGGAACTCCACGGTGTCGGGAGCATCCGCGAGGTCGGCGGCGGGCTCGGGAGCCGGCGGGAACTCCAGGGTGTCCGGAGCATCCGCGAGGTCGGCGGGCTCGGGATCCCAGGGAAGCTCCAGGGCCTCGGGATCCTGGGCGAACTCCGGAGTGACGGCAGCCTCGGAGATCTCGCTGGCTGCGGGGAACGCCGGGAATTCCGGTGCCAGCGGGGCTTCTGGGGCTTCTGGGGTCTCTGGGACCTGGCCGGCGTACGCGGCTCTCGGCTCGGCCCAGACGCCGTTGCGCGCCAGGGTGGCGAGCTGCTCTTGCAGGTAGGCGATCGTGACGTCGCGTTCGCGCATCGCGCGGGCGATGCGCTCCAGGGCCTCGTCGGTTACCTGCATGTTGTAGCCCCACATGGCAGTCGGCGGGCGGAGCAGCGCGATGTCGGCGGCGGATACCGGGCCGAGGTCGAGCGGCGCGTGGTCCGCGTGCTCATAGGCCAACTCGCCGCCCCGGCCGGTCGCGGCGAAGTAGATGCCGACCAGCACGGCGGCGATAGTGATCAGGAATACAACAGGCACATACGAATGGTGCCACGCTCGCCCCGCGATGTCGCTTCCACGGCGAGACTAAACGCTCAGACCGTGCCCTTCGTGCGCGTCGCGGATGATGGCGACTACCTCATCGGGGTCGTCCGCCACGTGGATCAGCGAGAACTCGGCCGGGCCGATGTTGCCCCGGGCGAGCATCGTGTCCTCCAGCCAGCTGAGCAACCCGGACCAGTAGGCCCGGTCGACCAGGACGATCGGGAACTTGGTGATCTTGCCGGTGGCGACCAGGGTCAGCGCCTCGAACAGCTCGTCCATCGAGCCGTACCCGCCGGGCAGCACCACGAACGCCTGTGAGTACTTGATGAAGCACGTCTTCCTGACGAAGAAGTACCGGAACTCCATCCCGACCTCGACGTAGTCGTTCAGCCCCATTTCCTTGGGCAGCTCAATGCCCAGGCCCACGGAGAGGCCGCCGGCCTTGACGGCACCCTTGTTGGCCGCCTCCATGATCCCCGGCCCGCCCCCGGTGATCACGGCGTAACCCGCCCTGACCAGGCCGGACGCGATGGCCTCGGCGGTGGCGTACTCCAAGCTGTCCCGCGCGGTCCGCGCCGAGCCGAAGATCGAGACTGCGGGTCCGAGCTCAGCCAGCAGCCCGAACCCCTCGACGAACTCAGCCTGGATCCGCATCACCCGCCACGGGTCGGTGTGCACCCAGTCCGACGGTCCGCGGCGGTCGAGCAGCCGCTGGTCGGTCGTGGTCGCCGGTATCTGTCTGCCGCGCAGCGTGGCGGGTCCCTGGCGACGGACCCGGCGGTGCGGTTCTGAATTAACGCTCATCGTGCACTAACGGTAGTCACCGCCAGCGAGTGCTGGGTAATCTGACACGCGGCTGGAGGCCGCGCCGGGTCAGGCGTCGACGCCGTGGTCGCGAAGGATGGCGTTAAGGGCCGACTTGTCGTGCCGGGAGCCTTCGGGCAAGCGCTTGAGCACCAGCAGGCACGGCATGCCGAACTCGCCGCCCGGGAAGGTCCGCGGCCGAGTGCCGCCCACGCAGACCGACCAGGCCGGCGCCTCACCCCGGGGAAGTTCGGCACCGGTCTCGACGTCGATGACGTGCGTCGTCGGGGTGAGGATGGCCCCCGCCCCGAGGGTGGCGCCGCGGCGCACCCGGGCTCCGCCGACGACCATGCAGCGGGACCCGATCATCGCCTCGTCCTCGACCACGACCGGCACCGCGTTGGGCGGCTCGAGCACGCCGCCGATGCCCACCCCGCCGGAGAGGTGGACGTTCTTCCCGATCTGGGCGGCCGACCCGACCGTGGCCCAGGTGTCCACCATCGTGCCCTCGTCCACGTAGGCCCCGATGTTCACGAACGACGGCATCAGCACCGTCCCCGGTGCCACGTAGGAGCCCCACCGCGCGATCGCGCCCGGGAGCACGCGCACGCCGTCCAGGCGGGTCTTCAGCGGGATCCGGTCGTCGTACCTGAAGTCACCGACCTGGGACCTGGCCATGGGCAGCACCCGGAAGGCCAGCAGGATAGCCCGCTTGGCCCGCTCGTCCACCACCACCTGGTCGGTCACCGGATCGACGTACGCCACCCTGGCCTGCCCGGCGTCGACCGCGTCCACGGCGGCGACGACCGCCGCGCGCGCCTTGGTGTCGGCGGGCGAAAGCTCGGCCCGCTGCTCCCACAACTCGTCGATCACATCCGCCAGCACGGACCGGCGCGGGCCGAGGTCCGGGGGGCTCGTCCCCCCCAAGGGGGGTCTGGGGGGATGGTTCCTCCCAGGATCGGGGGGGTCTTGGGGGGTCGCCCCCCCGGCTGGCAGAGGGTCTTGGGGGGTCGTCCCCCCGGCTAGCACAGACCGGTGCGGAGTGGCGGATGATGACTCGCTCATGATGCGCGAGCTTAGCGGTACGGTCTGATGGTGTGGCGTCCCATCCCGCTCGCCAGTACCGGCCAGGACAGTACCGGCCACGGCAGGCCCGGCCAGGGCAGTACCGGCCACGGCAGGCCCGGCGGCGAGCCAGAGCCGTCATCGGGACCATGCTGGTGCTGGTGCTCGCCGTCGCCGGCTACGCCATCTACCACAGCTTCCGCAGCGTCACCCCCGCTCTCCCGCCGCCCGGCTGCCAGGCGGGCAGCGGTCAGCAGGCCCTTACGCTCGACACCGACCAGGCGGCCATCGCGGCCACCATCGCCGGCGTCGCGGCCCGGCAGCGGCTGCCGAGACAGGCGGTCACCATCGCCCTCGCCGCCGCGCTCCAGGAATCCAAGCTGCACAACCTGGACTACGGCGACCGTGACTCGGTGGGGATCTTCCAGCAGCGCCCCTCGCAAGGCTGGGGCCCCGCCGCCGACCTCGAGGACCCCGTCTACGCCACGACCAAGTTCTTCGCCGCCCTCACCCAGATACCTGGCTACGCCAAGCTGCCCGTCTACCAGGCCGCC
The DNA here is from genome assembly GCA_052144275.1 of Streptosporangiaceae bacterium. GTDB lineage: Bacteria > Actinomycetota > Actinomycetes > Streptosporangiales > Streptosporangiaceae > Palsa-504. The sequence continues at coordinate 16,574 of JBKQQQ010000150.1, read as the reverse complement.
CAGGACGTCCAGCGCAGCGCGGACGGCTCCGCCTACGAGCAGTGGGCCTGGGTAGCCGGGCAGCTAGCCGGCTACTTCACCGGCCAGCCGCCGCACGGCGTGTCCTGCTGGTACACCCCGGCGGGGTCGGGTGACCTGGCGGGCGCGGTGCGGCAGATGGCGCAGACGTTCGGGCCACCGGGGCGTAAAGCCGTGGTGATCCGTATCACTACGGATCGTTCGGCCCGAAAGAACGCCGGAAGCGCCGCGGTAGTGCACGTCCAGCGGGACGCGGCCTGGACGGTGGCCAACTGGCTGGTGGCGCACGCGCAGGCCTACGGCCTCAGCGAAGTACGGTATGCCGGTTATGAGTGGAAACCTGCGAATGGCACTATGGGCTGGCAGCCTGATCCCGGGCCGAACGCTTCCCCGCGCGGCAGTATTGTCGCAGGCTGAGGAGACGCCGGCCGAGAGCGGCCATACTGTGATAGCAGCAGGGACCAAGAAGACGACAGGAGTTCACCCGTGACCTACATCATCGCGCAGCCCTGCGTTGATGTGCTTGACAGAGCATGCATCGAGGAATGCCCCGTTGACTGCATCTACGAGGGCGACCGCATGCTGTATATCCACCCCGACGAGTGCGTGGACTGCGGCGCTTGCGAGCCCGTCTGCCCGGTTGAGGCGATCTACTACGAAGACGACGTCCCCGACCAGTGGAAGGAGTACTACAAGGTCAACGTGGACTTCTTCGAAGACCTCGGCTCCCCGGGCGGCGCCTCCAAGGCCGGCAAGATCGGCAAGGACCACCCGGTGGTAGCGGCACTGCCGCCGCAAGCCACGGAGGAATGACGCTCGCGAGCCGGCTTCCCGCCTTCACCTGGGACCGGATCGCGCCGCTGGGCGAGAAGGCCGGGCTCCATCCGGACGGCCCCGTGGACCTGTCCATGGGGACACCCGTCGATCCAGTGCCCGACCTGATCCGCAGCGCCCTGGCCGAGGCCTCCAACGCGCCCGGGTATCCGGCGACGCGGGGAACGCCGCAGCTGCGTGCCGCGGCCGCCGGCTGGCTGGCGCGCGCGCATGGTGTCCGCGTGCGGCCGGATGACGTGCTGCCCGTCGTCGGCACCAAGGAATTCATCGCGTGGCTTCCGGTCATGCTCGGGCTCGGGCCAGGCGACGTGGTGCTCCACCCCGAACTGGCGTACCCCACCTACGACATAGGCGTGCGGCTCGCCGGAGCTTCGGCTGTCGCCTCGGACAGCCTGCTGGGGGCTGGGCCCGCGCGGGTGAAGCTCGTGTGGGTGAACTCGCCGTCCAACCCCACCGGGCGGGTGCTGCCGACCGGGCACCTGCGCAAGGTGGTGGAATGGGCCAGGGAGCGCGGGGCGGTGGTGGCCTCCGACGAGTGCTACATCTCGCTGGGCTGGGACGTCTCGCCCGTCTCCGTGCTGCACCCGGACGTGTGCGGCCCGTCGCCCGAGGGCGTGCTGGCCGTTCACTCGCTGTCCAAGCGGTCTAACCTGGCCGGCTACCGGGCCGGGTTCGTGACCGGCGACCCCGCGCTGGTCGCGGACCTGCTCGCGATCAGGAAACAGGCCGGGATGATCATGCCAGGCCCGGTGCAGGCCGCGATGACGGCCGCGCTCGACGACGACGCGCACGCCTTTGAGCAGCGGGAACGTTATGCAGGCCGGCGAACCGTGCTGCGGGCGGCATTCGCCGAGGCCGGCTGGACCATCGACCACTCCGAGGCCGGGCTGTACCTGTGGGCCGCGCACCCGGCGCACGACTGCTGGTCGGCGGCCGACTGGCTGGCCGCCGAGGCAGGCATCCTGGTCGCCCCCGGTGAGCTCTACGGGCCCGCGGGGGTTCGGCACGTCCGGGTGGCGCTGACCGCCACCGACGAGCGGATCGCCGCCGCCGCGAAGCGGATCGCCACGCTGCGTCCCTAAGCCTTTGGGCTTGGTAACGGCCGGCCTGGGCCTGGCAACGGCCGGCCTGGGCTTTGGCCAGGGCGCTCCGCGGAAACGGCATCACGCACTCGCGGCCTTCGGGCAAGATTTGATAGATGTTCCGCAGGCGCGCTTCCGAAGGCAAGACCGAGTCCGCTGTCCCTGACGGCGGTGAGCAGGCCGACCACGACACCCGGGAGAGCCGGGGTCCGCGGCAGGCCGAACCGGACGCCGAGAGACGGCCGGCCGAGCCGGACGCCGGTAGGCGGCCGGCCGAGCCGGACGCCGGTAACCCCGACCGTGACTCCGCCGAGCCGTGGGGCCCGCCTCCGGCCGGGCTCGACGTGAGCATGCCGCACCCGGCCCGGGTGTGGAACTACTGGCTCGGCGGCCGGGACTTCTTCGCCGCCGACAAGGCCGCGGGCGAGGAGATCGGCCAGGAGTTCCCGCACCTCGCACAGACCGCTCGGGCCGAGCGGGCCTTCCTGGTCCGCGCGGTGCGCTTCCTGGTCGGGCCAGCCCGGATCCGGCAGTTCCTCGACGTAGGCGCCGGCTTGCCCGCCGGAGGGAACACCCACGAGATCGCGCAGCGCATCGCGCCGGACACCGGGATCGTCTACGCCGACAACGACCCGGTGGTCATCATGCACGCCAAGGCCCTCCTCGGCAGCCCGATGCTGGCGAGCACGCCAGCCGGGGCCGTCTGCTATACCGACGCCGACCTGCGCGACGTGGCCGCGGTGCTCGCCGGGGCGGCCAGCACCCTCGACATGTCCCGGCCGGCTGGGCTGATCATGCTGGGTATTCTCGGTCACCTCGAGGATTACGGCGCGGCCCGCTCGATCACGAGCCAGCTGGTGGACGCGCTCCCCGCGGGCAGCTACCTCGTCATCGCCGACGGGGTAGCCGCGAACCCGGTCATCGCCAGCGCGCAGCGGCGGTACGACGAAAGCGCCCGGCCGCGGTACGGCGCGAGCGCGCCCGCGCCGTACCTGCTGCGCAGACCGGACGAGCTGGCCAGCTTCTTCGACGGGCTCGACCTAGTCGAACCGGGCGTGGTGCCATGCCCGCACTGGCGGCCGGACGGATACGGCGCCGACGGGCACCGGGCAGCCAGGCACGGGGCTGGCGGACACGGGGCTGGCGGACACGGGGCTGGCGGCGTCCAGGAGGATGAGGAGGCCGCCTACTGCGGCGTAGCCAGGAAGCCGTGAGCCCGGTAAGCCCCCGGATAGACCGGCGGACAATAAATCGCCGTTTTGATCCGCAATTACGCAATGATTCTTCGCTGACACGCATGGCCAGCGCATGTTTTCCGGTACGGCTAGCCCCTACCCTTACCTCATGATCACAAGCGAACCCTCATGATCACCAGGGGGAACCGCGCCGACGGCACGCGCCGACGGCAGGCTTCAGCGCGCGGATACCTGATGTGCGCACCGGAGCATTTCGCCGTCACGTACGCCATAAACCCGTGGATGGAACCGGAGAGGCCCACCGACACCGCCCACGCCATGCGGCAGTGGGCGAGGCTCCACCAGGTTTACCTTGACCTCGGTCACGACGTGCGGACGATCGATCCGGTGGCCGGGCTGCCCGACATGGTGTTCGCCGCCAACGGCGCCACCGTGGTCGATGGGAAGGTGCTCGGCGCGCGGTTCCGCCACCCGCAGCGGGCCAGGGAAGCCGACGTGTACATGGACTGGTTCTGCGCCAGCGGCTACACCGAGGTGCGGACGCCTGATCATGTCAACGAGGGCGAGGGCGACATCCTGTTCGCCGGGAGCGCGCTGCTCGCCGGGTACGGTTTCCGCAGCGACCAGACTGTCACCGCCGAACTGGCGGACCTGTTCGGGCTGCCTGTGGTCAGCCTCCGCCTGGTCGACCCGCGCTACTACCACCTGGACACCGCGTTGTGCGTGCTCGACGCCGACACCGCGATGTACTACCCGGCCGCGTTCGACGACGCCGGACGGGCGGCGATCGCCGAGCAGTTCACCGAACTGATCGAGGCGAAAGACGAGGACGCCGAGGTGCTCGGCCTGAACGCGGTCAGCGACGGCCTGCACGTCGTCCTGCCGGTCCAGGCGAGCGGCCTGGCCGCCCAGCTCCGCCAGCGCGGGTTCGAACCGGTGGGAGTCGACATGTCCGAACTGCTCAAGAGCGGCGGCGGACCCAAGTGCTGCACGCTCGAGCTGCGTTGACGAGGCCTGCCTGGCCCGCCGAGAGGGGAACACGATGACCGAGACCATGACCAGCCTGCTCAAGCTCAGCAGCGAGTACGGCGCGCACAACTACCGCCCGCTGCCCGTCGTCGCCGCCGAGGCCGAGGGCGCCTGGGTGAGCGACGTGGAAGGCCGGCGCTACCTCGACTTGCTCGCCGCCTACTCGGCGCTGAACTTCGGCCACCGGCACCCGCGGCTGATCGCGGCGGCGCAGCGCCAGCTCGAGCACCTCACGCTGGTCAGCCGCGCGTTCGAGCACGACCAGTTCGGGCCGTTCTGCGCCGAGCTGGCCGACCTGGCCGGCCTGGACGTGGTGCTGCCGATGAACACCGGCGCCGAGGCGGTCGAGACCGCGATCAAGGTCGCGCGCAAGTGGGGGTACACGGTCAAGGGAGTCCCCGCCGACCAGGCGGTGATCATCGCGTTCGCCGGGAACTTCCACGGCCGCACGACCACGATCATCAGCTTCTCCACCGACCACGACGCGCGGGACGACTTCGGGCCGTACACGCCCGGTTTCCGCGTCGTGCCCTACGGCGACCTGGACGCGCTGACCGCCGCCGTCGGCGAGCTCGGTGAGCGCGTGGTCGCCGTGCTCGTCGAGCCGATCCAGGGCGAGGCCGGGGTGGTCGTGCCGCCGCCTGGCTTCCTCGCCGGGATCCGGGAACTGTGCACCGCCCAGGGCATCTTGATGATCGCGGACGAGATCCAGTCCGGCCTCGGCCGCACCGGGTTCACGTTCGCCTGCACGGCGGAGGGCGTGGTGCCCGACGCTTACCTGCTCGGCAAGGCCCTCGGCGGCGGCATCGTGCCGGTCTCCGCGATGGTGTCGACGTGGCCGGTGCTGGGCGTGCTGCACCCGGGGCAGCACGGGTCGACGTTCGGCGGCAACCCGCTGGCCTGCGCCGTTGCCCGGGAGGTCATCGCGATGCTGCGCACCGGCGAATACCAGGCGCGGGCGAGGGTCCTCGGAGAGCGGATGCACGCGCGGCTGTCCGCGCTGCCGCGCACGGCGGTGAGCGAGGTGCGCGGCCGCGGGCTTTGGGCCGGGCTGGAGTTCGCGTCGCTGCCGGGGCGCGAGGTCTGCGAGCGCCTCGCGGCTCGCGGCGTGCTGGCCAAGGAGACCCACGGGAACGTGATCAGGCTCGCGCCGCCCCTGATCATCAGCGAGGAAGACCTCGACTGGGGCCTCGACCGCATCGAAGAGGTGATCCGGTCCTAGTCGCCCCGCTGGGATCGCTTCAGTCCTCCGAATGGCATGGTCACCGGAGGCTTCCGAATGGCACGGTCACCGGAGGCTTCCGAATGGCATGAATGTGGCAGCGTACCCAAAAGAATGGGCAGAATGTCACATTCATGCGTTTCCGGTCCGGCGAGAGCGCGGCAATTATGCGGCAATTGCCGGAATTGCGAAGTTACGAAGAGGGTTCCGGGGGGCCGCACGTCCAGTCAGTCGCTGCGCAGGCCGGTCAGTCCTCCGCCGGACGCAGGCGACGGTAGCGGCCTGCGTAGTGGACCAGCGGGCCGCGGGCCGGAGGGTCGGCCGGGCTGTCCACGGCGACCACCTCGCCGACGATGATGCTGTGATCGCCGCCGTCGTACACCGCGGTGGTCCGGCATTCCAGCGTGGCCAGGGCCCCGTCGAGCAGCGGCGCGCCGGTGACGGGACCCGTGTGGTGGGCCACCCCGTCCAGCTGCCCGTCGAACGGGCGGCCCCGGGTGGCCAGCCAGCGCGCCGTCTTCTCCCCGTCCTCGGCCAGGATCGACGTCCCCCAGGACCCGGCCGCGAGGACGGCGTCGTGGAACCGGGCGATCTTCTCGGCGCAGAACAGCACGAGCGGCGGCTCGAGCGATACCGACGCGAACGCGCTGACGGTCATCGCGTGGCCTGCGCCAGTCGTCACGACCACGATGCCGCCGGGAAACTGGCCCGCGGCCCGCCGGAAATCGGCCTGGTCGACGTCGCTCACCTGTCTCCCGCTCACCCCGGCGTCCCGGCGGCGCCCGTAGCGCCGGTGGTCCCGGTAGCGCCGGTGGTCCCGGTGGTCCCGGTAGCGCCGGTGGTCCCGGTGGTCCCGGTGGTCCCGGTGGTCCCGGGCTGCCCGGTCACTCCTGCCTGGCCCGATAGCCCAGGCCGGCCGGCCCAGCGGGCCATGGCCGCGAACGACGCGACCACCCCGGCGGCCACGCTGAGCGTGCCGCCGTACAAGTACCACTTGCCTGGCGTGGTATCGGTGATGATGACGCTGCCATTCGAGACCGGCATGGACAGTACGAACGACGCGATGATCCAGCCCATTCCGGGCAGGATCGCACCGCTGACCGAGCGCATGACCCAGGCCGCCAGCACGCAGGTGGCCAGGATGACGGCGCAGCATACGAGCGCGGCGGCCGGCACCGGCCCGGCCGTCCAGCTGTACTGGAAGCTGCCGATGATCCCCTCGACCAGGCCGAGCAGGAACAGCGCGCCGTAAACGCCGACGGAGACGAGCGACCGCGTCCCGCGCTTGCCGGTCGTGACGTTCATGACAGCAGGCTACTGCGCGAACAGGTCTGCCTCACGGCCGCCAGGGCCGGACGTCGGACCGAGCGGCCCGGCCAGCAGGGTGTAGTACTCCACGCCGAGCGCCTGGTGCCTGACCTGGTTGGACAGCGCGAAGAACGGGGCGTCCACGGTGATCTGCGTGGCGTGCGCGCGCATCGCCGCCAGCTTCGCATCGAGGTAGGCGGCGGCGTCGATCTCCGTGGTGACCCCGTCGGATCCGGGCCCGGCGGTGGCGTAGAACTTGGCCAGCCCGAGGTCGGTGGCCTGCTGGAAAGCGCGGCAGGCCACCCGGTGGGCCTGGATGTGATCGGGGTGCCCGTAGAAGCCGTTGGCGTCGTAGGTCACCAGCACCTGTGGCCTGACGTCACGGATGACCTCGAGGAGGGCGCGGGCGGCGGCGTTCACGTCGGCCCGCCAGAAGCAGCGCGGATCGTCGTTGTCCTCGATGCCCATCATGCCGGAGTCACGCCACCGGCCGGGGCCGCCGAGGAACCTGTGGTCGGTCACGCCGAGCTCGGCGCAGGCGGCGGCCAGCTCGCCGATGCGGTACTCCCCCAGCCGGTCTTCGGACGCCGCGGCCAGGTGCGCCAGCGACGGCGGGATGATCTCCCCGAGCTCGCCGAGCGTGCAGGTGACGAGCGTGACCCGGGCGCCCTCGGCGGCGTACTTGGCCATCGTCGCCCCGGTGCCGATCGACTCGTCATCCGGGTGCGCGTGCACCAGCAGCAACCGCCGCCCATCCTCGGGCGCGCCACCCGGATCCATGGCTGTGAGCCTACCGGCCGTCCCCGGATCCGCCGGAACTGGCAAGATGCTGAGGCATGACCGAGAGTTTCCCGCGCCAGGAGGCCAGGACCAGGCGGTTCACGCTCGGCGTGCCGCGGGCGTTCCGCATCTCGCCCGACGGTACCCGGGTTGCCTACCTGCGAACTCAGGGCGGCAGCGACCCGGTGACGTGCCTGTGGGTGCTGGACGTCGGCAGCGGGACGGAACGGCTGGTCGCGGACCCGCGGACGCTGGGCGGCGACGAGGAGGAGCTGCCGCCGCAGGAGCGCGCCCGCCGGGAACGGGTCAGGGAACAGGCCGGCGGCATCGTGGCCTACGCCACCGACGCGGACCTGGCGGTCGCGGTCTTCTCCTGGTCGGGCCGGGTCTACGCGGTGGACCTGACCCGCCCGGACGCCGTCCCGTCCGCCCCGTCCACCCCGCGCGAGGTGGCGGTGCCTGCCCCGGCGCTGGATCCGCGCCCCGACCCGACGGGGAAGCGGCTGGCCTACGTCTGTGCCGGGGCGCTGCGGGTGGCCAGCCTGGCCGACCCGGCCGAAGACCAGGTCCTGGCGGACCCGCGGGGCGCCCCGCACGTGACGTTCGGGCTGGCGGAGTTCGTCGCGGCCGAGGAGATGAACCGCCACCGCGGCTACTGGTGGTCCCCGGACGGTTCGGCGCTGCTGGTCGCGCGGGTGGACGAGGCACCCGTCACGCGGTGGCACATCGCCGACCCCGCCAACCCGGAGCGGCCGCCCGCCGAGGTGGCTTATCCGGCCGCCGGCACCCCGAACGCCGAGGTGTCCCTCCTGCTGGCCCGGCTGGACGGCACCACCGTGGACGTCGAGATCGACCACGCCGCGTTCCCTTACCTGGTGACCGCCTGCTGGGAGGGCGGGCACGACCCGCTGGTCGTGGTGCAGAGCCGGGACCAGCGGACGATGCGGCTGCTGGCCGTCGACGCCGGCACCGGCCAGGCCGAGGTGCTGCGCGAGGACACCGACCCGCGCTGGCTGGAGATCGTACCCGGCGTCCCCGCCTGGACCGCGGACGGCCGGCTGGTGTGGACGGCTGACGCCGACGACACCCGCCGCCTGCTGGTCGGCGCGCCGGAGAAGACCGTCCCGGTCACCCCGCCCGGCCTGCAGGTACGCGGCGTCCTCGGCGTCGACGGCGACACCGTGCTGTTCCAGGCGTCCGCCGAACCGACCCAGATCGAGCTGTGGACCTACGGACCCGGCGGCCTGAGCCGGGTCGGCGCGGACGCCGGCATCGAAGCGGGCGCCGACATCGAAGCGGGCGCCGCTGTCGAGACGGGCGCCGCTGTCGAAGCGGGCGCCGACATCGAGACGGGTGCCGCTGTCGAGACGGGCGTCCGCGCGGGCGGGACCACGGTGGTCTCCAGCCGCGGGCTCGACGACGACGGCGTGACCGTCCGGCTCTACCGGGAGGGCCAGCCGGCCCGCACGATCGCCTCGCTGGCCGAACGTCCGGCGCTGCCCGCCCCGCGGCCGGTCCTGTTCGGCGCCGGGCCGCGGGAGATCCGCACCGCCGTGCTGTTCCCGTCCTGGCACCAGCCCGGGCAGCGGAAGCTGCCGGTGCTGCTCGACCCCTACGGCGGCCCGCAGGCCCAGCGGGTGCTGAAGGCCCGCGCTGCCTACCTGACCTCGCAGTGGTTCGCCGAGCAAGGCTTCGCCGTCGTTATCGCGGACGGCCGCGGCACCCCCGGCCGGGGTCCCGAGTGGGAGCGCGCGGTAGCCGGTGACCTGGCCGGACCGGTTCTCGAGGACCAGGTCGACGCGCTGCGGGACGCCGCGGCCCGCTTCGCCGACCTGGACACCGGCCGGGTCGCGATCCGCGGCTGGTCGTTCGGCGGCCACCTGGCCGCGCTGGCGGTGCTGCGCCGCCCGGACGTGTTCCATGCGGCGATCGCGGGCGCGCCGGTCACCGACTGGCACCTGTACGACACCCACTACACCGAGCGCTACCTGGGTTTCCCCGACCGGGACGAGGAAAACTACGAGCGGTCCTCGGTGATTTTTTTGCCCGAACGGGCCAAGGTGACAGCCCCGGGCCACGCTGTATCGCGCGGGGAGGCGGACGTGATCCCGCCGCGCCCGCTCATGCTGATCCACGGGCTGGCGGACGACAACGTGGTGGTCGCCCACACGCTGCGCCTGTCCGGGGCGCTGCTGGCGGCCGGCTACCCGCACACGGTGCTGCCGCTGTCCGGCATCACCCACATGGCGTCCCAGGAAACGGTGGCGGAGAACCTGCTCCTGCTCCAGCTCGACTTCCTCCGCGGCGCGCTCGCTTAGGGCACGGCTGGCAATCCCGGCAATTCGGGCAGCGACGTGCAGGCGCTCATCATGCTCGCGGTCACGAACCCGGTCACTTCCCGTCGTCGAAGGAGAATTGGCCGTCGGGCCCGGGGCCGAACGGCCGCGCCGCCACCACAGCGCTTACGTTGAGCGGGCCGTAGATGTGGGGATAGGGGCTCACCTGCCCGGGCACGTGCTCGTACCGGATCTCCGGACCCACCCGTTCGGTATCAATGACCAGCAGCAGCAGGTCGGGTTCCCCCTGGTAGAACGCATTAGCCACGAGGGCGACCTGGGCGGCGGTCGAGGCATGGATGAAGCCCTGTTCGGCCAGGGTCAGGCCGCGCGTCGACATCGTGTACTGCCCGTCGCGCACCGCGCGCTCCCAGTCGGCCGCAGCCGCGATGTGGTAAACGAACGTCACCCGACGAGTATCCCGCGGGCGCACCACAGGCTGGCTGCGGCGCCCGCTTCGGCCATCTCGGCGGCGCGGCCTCGATAACGCGTGAACGCCAGCCGACCAGAGTGTAGCCAGGGTCACACTCAAGATGGGACTTCCGTCACTTCCCATGGCCGTCGACTGGAATAGGTTTTCAGTCATCATGCGGAAAAGCCGGCCTGGACGGTCGGCGCGCGCGTGGCGCTACGCTTAAATGCAGAAGCAGCGAGGACGCTGAGGATGACACAGTCGCCGGTAACACAGGCACCGGAAGCGCCGGCCAGAACCCGGGCGCAGATTTCCGCACGTACGTTCCGTACGGACAACTGGTTGAAGTCGCCGCGCATCGTAGCGACTGGGCTCACGATCTGGGTGGCCTATGCCACCGTGCGCGTTTTCACCGGCCACTGGTATTACGTGCAGCAGTACCACTACCTGACGCCGTTCTACTCGCCGTGCGTCAGCGGTGAATGCGTGCCCGGCTCGAGCGCCCTGGGCCACTGGTGGCCGGCCATCCCGCCGATCATCCCGTACGCGATCGTGTCGCTGGTGTTCGTGCTGGGCTTCCGGTTCACGTGCTACTACTACCGGGGGGCGTACTACCGGGCGTTCTGGCGCGCGCCATCGGCGTGCGCAGTGCGCGAGCCGCACGCGAGGTACACCGGCGAGACCAGGGTGCCGCTGATCGCGCAGAACCTGCACCGCTACTTCTTCTACATGGCCGTGATCGTTGGGATCCTGCTCACCTACGACGTGACGCAGGCGTTCCGCGGGCTGAACGGGAACTTCGGGATCGGCCTGGGATCGCTGATCATGCTGGCCAACGTGATCCTGCTCTGGGGATACGCGCTGGGCTGCCACTCGTGCCGGCACATCACCGGCGGGCGGCTGAAGAACTTCTCCTCCCACCCGGTCCGGTACTGGGCCTGGACGAAGATCTCCTGGCTGAACGCGCGGCACATGCTGTTCGCCTGGATCACGCTCGGCACGCTGATGCTGACCGACCTGTACATCATGCTTGTGGCCAGCGGGGCCTTCTCCGATCCAAGAATCTTTAATTAACCGAACGGGCAGTGGTTATGAGCGACGCAGTATCTACCAGCGACGCGGGGTCGGCCGCCCCGGCGGCGAGCGAGGCAGTGTCGGCCGCCCCGGCGGCGAGCGAGGCACCCTCGGCCGACCAGATCGACCGCTTCTCTTATGACGTGGTGGTCGTCGGCGCGGGCGGCTCGGGATTGCGTGCGGCGATCGAGGCGCGGCTGCGCGGCAAGAAGACCGCGATCATCTCCAAGTCCCTGTTCGGCAAGGCGCACACGGTCATGGCCGAAGGCGGCTGCGCGGCCGCCATGGGCAACGTGAACCCGAACGACAACTGGAAGGTGCACTTCCGCGACACCATGCGCGGCGGCAAGTTCCTGAACAACTGGCGGATGGCCGAACTGCACGCCCAGGAGGCCCCGGACCGGGTCTGGGAACTCGAGGCGTGGGGCGCGCTGTTCGACCGGACCCCCGACGGGAAGATCAGCCAGCGGAACTTCGGCGGGCACGAGTACCCGCGGCTGGCGCACGTCGGCGACCGGACCGGCCTGGAGATGATCCGCACTCTGCAGCAGAAGATCGTCGCCTTGCAGCAGGAAGACGCGGTCAACCTGGGCGACCCGGAGGCGATGATCAAGGTCTACGCCGAGACCACGATCATCCGCCTGATGAAGGACGGCGGTGCTGGCGACGGGGGGCGTATCGCCGGGGCCTTCGGATATTTCCGTGATACGGGACGATTTGTCCTGTTCGAGGCGCCGGCGGTCGTGCTCGCGACCGGCGGCATCGGGAAGACGTTCAAGGTCTCCTCCAACTCCTGGGAGTACACCGGGGACGGCCACGCGCTCGCGCTGCTGGCCGGGGCGACCCTGCTGAACATGGAGTTCGTGCAGTTCCACCCGACGCATATGGTCTGGCCGCTGTCGGTGGCCGGCCTGCTGGTCACCGAGTCGGTGCGCGGCGACGGCGGGGTGCTGCGGAACTCCGAGGGCAAGCGGTTCATGTTCAACTACGTGCCTGACGTGTTCCGGCCGATGTACGCGGAGACCGAGGAGGAGGCCGACCGCTGGTACAACGACCAGGCCAATAACCGGCGCCCGCCCGAACTGCTGCCCCGGGACGAGGTGGCCCGGTCGATCAGGGCCGAGGTCAAGGCGGGTCGCGGGTCACCGCACGGCGGCGTGTTCCTCGACATCGCGTCCCGGCGGCCGGCCGAGGAGATCCTGCGCAAGCTGCCGTCCATGTACCACCAGTTCAAGGAACTGGCCGATGTCGACATCACCAAGGAGCCGATGGAGGTCGGCCCGGCCCAGCACTACGTGATGGGCGGAGTCGAGGTAGACCCGGATTCCGGCGAGGCGCTCGTGCCGGGGCTGTTCGCGGCCGGCGAGGTCTCCGGCGGCATGCACGGCTCCAACCGGCTAGGCGGCAACTCGCTGTCGGACCTGCTCGTGTTCGGTCGGCGGGCAGGCGAAGGCGCTGCGGATTACCTCGACGCCCTCCAGGCGCGGCCGGCGATCTCGGCGGCGGCGCTGGCCGAGGCGCAGGCCGAGGCGCTCGCCCCGCTGCAGCGAGTCGGCGGCGAGAACCCGTACACGGTCCACGCCGAGGTCCAGCAGACGATGAGCGACCTGGTCGGCATCATCCGCCGCGAGGACGAGATCAAGACCGCCCTCAAGGAACTGGAGAAACTGCGCGAACGCGCCGCAAAGGTCAGCGCGCCGGGCGGCAGTGCCTACAACCCGGGGTGGCACCTGGCTCTCGACCTGCGCAACATCTTGCTGATTGCGGAGTGCGTGGCGCAGGCCGCGCTGGAACGGCAGGAGTCGCGCGGCGGTCACACCAGGGACGACTACCCGGGCATGTCGCCGGAATGGCGCAAGGTGAACCTGATCTGCTCGCTGGACGCCGACGGCACCGTGGTGCTGCGGCGGCAGCCGATGGTGCCCATGCGGACGGACCTGCTCGAGCTGTTCGACGTGGGCGAGCTGAAGAAGTACATGACCGAGGACGAGCTGGCCGGCCTGCCTGGTCCGGCTGACAGCTCCGCAGAGGGGAACCACTGATGGGCTACAAGGCTGCGCTGCGGGTGTGGCGCGGGGACGCGGGCGCCGGCGCGCTCGAAGACTTCTCGGTCGAGGTCAACGAGGGTGAAGTCGTCCTGGACGTGCTGCACCGGCTGCAGGCGACCCAGGCCGGCGACCTGGCCATCCGGTGGAACTGCAAGGCCGGCAAGTGCGGGTCGTGCTCGATGGAGATCAACGGCCGGCCGCGGCTGGCCTGCATGACCCGGATGTCGGTCTTCACGCCGGAGGAGACGCTGACCATCACGCCGATGCGGACCTTCCCGGTGATCAGGGACCTGGTCACCGACGTCTCGTTCAACTACGCGAAGGCCCGGGAGATCCCGTCGTTCACCCCGCCGGCGTCGGTGAAGCCGGGCGAGTTCCGGATGCAGCAGGTCGACGTGAACCGGTCGCAGGAGTTCCGCAAGTGCATTGAGTGCTTCCTGTGCCAGAACACCTGCCATGTGATCCGTGACCACACGGAAAACGAGCACGCCTTCGCCGGGCCCCGGTTCCTGATGCGGGTCGCCGAGCTCGAGATGCACCCGGCCGACACCGCCGACCGGCGTGAGATCGCCCAGGACGACTTCGGGCTCGGCTACTGCAACATCACCAAGTGCTGCACCGAGGTGTGCCCGGAACACATCAAGATCACCGACAACGCGCTGATCCCGATGAAGGAACGGGTGGCTGGCCGCAAGTACGACCCGCTGGTCTGGCTCGGCTCCAAGATCAGCCGGCGGACCGCCAAGGACACCCCCAAGGTCCCCGGCAAGGCCTGACGCCAGCTTCCGCCGATCCTGTATCAAACGTCAGGTTTCCCTGATCTTGTGTAAGAAGGCGTCATTTCCGGCAGCTTCTGGCACATGATCATGGCGGATGCCGGGAAGCGGCGTCCGGTGGATGAAGACAGCATGAAACCGCGTGGAGCGAGCCGGATGCCCGGCTACGCTAACTGGTGGCCGGGCGGGTGTTTACCCGCTGCGCTCGCCTGGGCTGGCACGAGCGTGCCCGTGGAGTTCGCACCACGGTCCGTTCGGTATTAATTAATGATCTTTTGAGCTGGGTTGTGGAGCGGGGAGCGAAGGGCTGGCATGTCGCATCTGACGTACGCAGAAGCCGGGGTCATCGGGCTTCTTCAGGGCATCACCGAACTTTTCCCGATATCCAGCCTGGGCCATGCCGTCCTCGTCCCGGCCGTCATCGGCGGGCAGTGGGCGCAGGACCTAGACGTCTCCAAGGCCGAGTCGCCGTACCTGGCGTACATCGTCGGACTGCACGTCGCGACGGCCCTCGCCATGATCACCTTCTTCTGGCGGGACTGGCTGCGGATCATCGGGGCCTTCTTCGCCTCGCTCCGGCACGTCATCGCGCCCGAGCCGGGCACCAGGCGGTTCGAGCCGCAGGGCACCGACCAGACGCTCGCCTGGATGATCATCCTGGCCACGATCCCGGTCGGCCTCGCCGGGCTCGCGCTCGAGCACACGTTCCGCACCATCTTCAGCAGGCCGCTCCTCACCTCGTCGTTCCTGTTCGTGAACGGGCTGATCCTGCTGGCCGGCGAGCGGGCGCGGCGGCGCGGTGCCGCCGCCGAGTCGGAGCAGGTGGCCTTTGACGTGCAGATGGCGGCCGAGCGGCAGCGGGCCACCGTCGCCGCGGGCGGGCACGGCCCGGTCGGCGGCGGCCGGCACTCGTCCGGGCAGCGGGCGCTGAAGCAGGAGCAGGCGAGCCTCGCGGTTCAGGCTGACCGGAGGCTGGTCGGCGTCGGCTTCATGACGGCCTTCGGCCTGGGGGCTATGCAGATCTTCGCGCTGCTGCCGGGCATCAGCCGGGACGGCATCGTCATGGTCAGCGGCATGTTCCGCGGCCTGTCCCGGCAGGATGCCGCGCGCTTCTCGTTCCTGCTGTCGGCTCCGGTCATCTTGGCGGCCGGCGTGCTGAAGATCGGCGACCTGACCGGGCCGCTTGGGGCCGGGATACGGGGACAGGTGCTGTTCGGCAGCCTGCTGTCCTTCATCGGCGCCTACCTCGCGCTCAGGTTCCTGGTCCGCTACCTGAGCAACCCCGCGCGCACGCTGACGCCGTTCGCCATCTACTGCCTTGTGGCCGGCGCCGGCTGCTTCATCTTCCTGTCCGTGCGGTAGAGCGGGTCTTACGGCCCGCGGGTCAGCCAGAGGCTCGTGAGGAGGGAGAGATCGCGGTGCCCGGGGTTGGCATGCCGGCCGTCGACGGTGCGGTCGACGCGGCGGGACTGGTTCCGGCCTGGGCCCAGGGTTGGGTGAAGCCGATCGCCCCGCGGTTGAGGTAGCTGGCCACCCGGATCGGGAAGCCCGTGGCGTACGCCTCGATCATCTTCCCGTTCCCGATCACCAGGCCGACGTGCCCCGGATCCGTGGTGGTGCCGTCCGAGCCGGCGAAGAACACCAGGTCACCCGGCTGGACCTGGGAGGCAGGCACCCGCTGTTCGGATGCCCACTGCGCCTGCGAGGTCCGTTCGATGTCGATCCCGGCCGCCCGGTAGGCCATCATCACCAGGCCGGAGCAGTCGAAGGCGTCAGGCCCGGTGCCGCCCCACTGGTACGGCTTGCCGAGCTGCTGCTCCGCGAACGAGATCGCGGTGGCCACGGCCTGGGTCGGCGCCTGGACGGCGGGCACGCCCCCGGCCGTCGTGGCGCAGCCGGCCACCGAACTGCCCGACGGCATCACCGCGGACACCAGGGAGTAGTTGCCGCCCGCGTACTGGGCCGCGTAGTACAGCACGCTCTGTACGTAGGACTGCAGGTGGTTGTAGGCGAAGATCGCCGCCGACGGGTCGGTCTGGACCTGGAACTCGAGCAGGTACTTAGCCGTACCCGCGATCGCGTCGGCGGGGTCGTAGACGTTCGCGACCCCGTCGCCGTCCTCGTCGGCGGCAACGCCGTTGACCACCTGGCTGGCCGGGTGGATCGCCGCGCCGCCCCAGGCATCGCCGGCCGCGCCGCCGATTCCGATCTGCATCGGCCCGGCCGCGCCGAAGCCGTTCTGCCCGCTGTGCACGCCGGGCAGGGTGGTCTGGCCGTTGTCGCTTTCCACCGTCCCGATGCCGGCCAGGATCGGCCACGGCACGCCGTACTGCTGCCCGACCTTCTTGTACCAGTACAGGTAGTTGGCCGGGATCGACTTGGCCTTGGTGCTGCCGGCCGGCTGCCCGGCCGTGCCGGTCTGCTGCCCCGAGCAGCCGGCGCTCGCCGCGAAGAACGCG
>JBKQQQ010000149.1:0-8872 GCA_052144275.1 Streptosporangiaceae bacterium | reverse complement strand
TCCGCGCCGGTGGCGCGGACCGCGCCGGGCAGCTGGTCGATGGCGCCCACCCCGAAGTGGGTGGCCGGCTTCGGCTCGATGGTAAACCCGTCAATTGCTGACATAACGGCTCCTGGAGTTCAGGATCGTGTGCGGTGGCCGAGGGAGGCGCGGGTGGCGTCGAAGTGGCGGCGCGGCACCGGATCCCAGGCCGTTTGAAAAGACGCTGCCTTCACGCCGGGGTGACGAACGGGACGAAGCTCTCACCGACCAGGACCCGGCTCTGCTCCTGCATGGGGGCATGGTATCGGCCGATCGTCGCTGTACAGGCGGGCGGGGTCTGCTGGGGTCAGGTCACCCCGGGTGACCAGCTCGACGAGGGCCTGGCGCATGGCGGCGGGCGCCAGCACGACGGCCTCACCATGCCGGGCGACGGCGACGACCTGCGTAACAGTCAGATCACTTCCGTTAAGCGTGATCGTCATTAATTGCTCACCCATCTATAACTGAGCTAGGCTGTGCCGCTCTGGAACGTTCCGCACGAGGCGGCCCGGCATCAAGGAGGCCAGCGATGGCAACGTTCCTGTTGAGACGCCTAGGGCTGATGGTCCTCACGTTGTGGCTCCTGACCCTGATGGTATTCTTCGGCGGCCAGATCCTCCCGGGTGATCCCGGCCGCTTCATCCTCGGGCCGTTCGCGGCGAACAGCGCCGTGCAGGCCCTCGATAAGCATCTCGGGGTGAACCGGCCGCTGCTCACCCAGTACCTGAGCTGGATCGGCGGGCTGCTGCACGGCAACATGGGCACGTCTTACACGTACCAGACCGCGGTCGAGCCTTTTATCCGAGCCGCGCTGATCAACTCGGTCAAGCTGGCCGCGCTCGCCTTCGTGATCGTGGTGCCGCTCGGCATCATCGGCGGCGTGATCGCCGCGCTTTACGCGGGCCGCGGCACGGACCGGACCATCTCGGTGACCGGGCTTACTCTCTCCAGCGTGCCCGAGTTCGTTTCTGGCATCGTGCTCATCGTGGTGTTCGGCGTCGAGCTGAAGTGGCTGCCGGTCACCGCCTCGGCCGGGGCGGGCGCCTCAGCCCTGGACCAGCTCAGGCATCTCGTTTTGCCGGCTATTCCGCTCGTTTTCGTGCTCTTCGGATACATTGCCCGTATGGCCAGGGCCGGGACCATCGAGGCGCTGAACTCCGACTACGTGCGGACCGCGGTGCTGAAGGGGCTGCCGCAAGCCACCGTGATCCGCCGGCACGTGCTGCGGAACTCGCTGCTGCCGACCATCACCGTGATCGCGACCCAGACCGGGTACCTGATCGGCGGGCTGGTGGTGGTGGAGACGCTCTTCAACTACCAGGGCCTCGGGAACCTGATCTACAAGGCCGCGATTGCCCATGACTTCCCGATGATGGAAGCCGGGATCCTGGTCATCGGCGTGGTCTACGTGCTGGCGACGCTCGCCGCGGACCTGCTGCTGACCTTCCTCAACCCGCGGCTGCGGATCGGGGGCACGGAATGAGCGTCCCGTCGCCGGTTGATCCGGTTGCGTCTCTCGATCGTACCGGTGGGTATCTCGGGCCGACCGGACAGGCAGCGGTGGCCGCCGCGAGCCGGGCCACGTCGGCTAGGTGGCGGCTGCTGCTGCGCCGGCCAACGTTTTTCGCCGGCGCGGGCATCTTGCTGTTCTGGGTGGTCTGTGCCGTCTTCGGGCACTTGTTCGCACCGTACAATCCGCTCGCGCAGCAACTGCTCTCCGCCAACACCGCCCCGTCCTCGGCACACTGGTTCGGCACCGACCCGCTCGGCCGGGACGTGCTGTCCCGGGTCATCGTCGGCGCCAGGGACATCCTGATCATCACCCCGCTGGCCACCGTGATCGGCACCATCCTCGGCACCGCCCTCGGCCTGGCCATGGGCTACCTCGGCGGCGCCTTCGACCTGGTGATCTCGCGGATCGTGGAGGCCTTCCTCGCGCTGCCCTTCGTGATCATCGCGTTCCTGTTCGTCGTCGCCATCGGCCCGTCCGTAGCGGGGATTACCATCATCATCGGCCTCGTCTTCACGCCGCTGATCGCGCGCACGGTCCGGGCGGCGGTGCTGGTCGAGCGGCATCAGGATTATGTGTCCGGTTCCCGGCTGCTCGGCGAGAGCCCGGCCCGGGTCATGTTCGCCGAGATCCTGCCCAACGTCATGCCCGCCATCGTGGTCGAGTTCACGGTCCGGCTGGGCTACGCGGTCTTCGCGGTGGCCACGCTGTCCTTCCTCGGCTTCGGCATCCAGCCGCCCACCCCCGACTGGGGGGCGGACATCGCGGCCAACTACGTCTACCTGGTGTCCGGCTACTGGTGGCAGACGCTGTTCCCGGCGCTCGCCATCGCCTCGCTGGTGACCGCCGTCGTCCTGATCGCGGACTCGATCGAGCAGGTGCTCAGCGCATGACCACCGACCCGGCGCCCGATCCGGCCGCTACTGCTCCAGCGTCAGCCGACCCGGCGCAGGCCCTGTCCGTGTCGCACCTGGACGTCACCTACCAGGTGCGCGGCCAGGACCGCCTCGCCCTGCGCGACGTATCGTTTTCCATCGGGCGCGGCGAGTCTTACGGGCTGGTGGGTGAGTCCGGGTCCGGCAAGTCCACGGTCGCGCTCGCGCTGGTGCGGTACCTGCCCAGCAACGGCCGGGTGAGCGCCGGGACGATCAGCATCAACGGGCTGGACTCGCTGTCGATGGGCAGGGCGGCGCTCCGCGACCTGCGGGCCCGCACCGTCTCGATGGTGTACCAGGAGCCGGGGCGGGCGCTCAACCCGTCGCTGCGGGTGGGGCAGCAGATCGCCGAGGTGTTCCAGATCGCCGGCGAATCCCAGGGCTCGGCGATGCAGTCGGCCGAGGAGATGCTGCGCAAGGTTCAGATAGCGGACCCCGGCTTGGTCATGCGGCGGTACCCGCACGAACTGTCCGGCGGGATGGCGCAGCGGGTCGTCATCGCCATGGCGCTGGCCATCTCGCCGTCGCTGCTGATCCTGGACGAGCCGACCACCGCGCTGGACGCCACCGTCGAGGCCGAAGTGCTCGACCTGGTCGCGGCGCTGCGCCAGGAGTTCGACACGTCGGTGTTGTTCATCAGCCACAACCTGGCGGTGATCGCCAAGATGTGCGACCGGGTCGGGGTGCTCTACGCGGGCGAGCTGGTCGAGGAAGGCCCCGCGCGCCAGGTCTTCGACGACCCGCGGCACCCCTACACGGTCGGGCTGCTGCGCTGCATCCCGCGGCGCGGGCAGCGCAAGGACAACGACCGGCTGGACACCATCCCCGGCTTCCTGCCGGCGCCCGGTCACACCATGACCGGTTGCATCTTCGCCCCTCGGTGCGCGCTCGCCCAGGACCGTTGCCGCGAGTCCCATCCGCCGTTCTTCGATGCCGGCGACCTGCGAACCTCGCGCTGCTTTTTCCACGAGCTGGCCCCGGGCCTACCTCGCGCCACCCCGGTCTCGGTCGACACGCTCGCGGGCAACGGGGGCGGCGGGCCGCTGGTGGTCGTCGAGGGACTGTCGAAGACCTTCGCGGGCGGCGTCCAGGCCCTGGCCGGCGTCGACCTGTCCGTGCACCGGGGCGAGACGCTCGGGCTGGTGGGCGAGTCGGGCAGCGGCAAGACCACGCTGGCGCGCGTCCTGCTCGGGCTGATAGCGCCGGACCAGGGCTCGGTCGTCACCCTGCACGGCACCCCGCTCAGCCCGGACGCGCGGCGGCGGCCGCAGGAGACCCTGCGCGCGCTGCAGATCGTGTTCCAAAACCCGGACTCGGCGCTCAACCGCCGCCACACGGTGCGCAGCCTGATCAGCCGCCCGCTGACCCGACTGGCCGGTCTCTCCGGGACGGCGCGGCGGGACCGGCTGGCCGAGCTTATCGCCTCGGTCCGGCTGGAGGACCGGCACCTGCCGCTGCGCCCGAGCCAGCTCTCTGGTGGGCTCAAGCAGCGGGTCGCGATCGCGCGTGCCTTCGGCGCCGGGCCCGAGGTGGTGGTCTGCGACGAACCGACCTCGGCGCTCGACGTCTCGGTCCAGGCGGCCATCCTCAACCTGCTGGCCGATCTTCAGAACAAAGAGCAGGCCACCTACCTGTTCATCTCGCATGACCTGGGCCTGGTCAGGTACCTATCGGACCGCATCGTGGTGCTGTACCTCGGGCGCGTAATGGAGGTCGGGCCGGCCGAGACGGTCTTCGCGGGACCGCACCATCCCTACACCGAGGCGCTGTTCTCCGCCGTGCCGTCGCTCGACGGCCAGCGGCCCGACCGGATCAGGCTCGAGGGTGAGATCCCGTCCGCGGCCAGCCCGCCCAGTGGCTGCGTGTTCCACACCCGATGTCCGCGCAAGCTGTCCACCGGCGTCTGCGAATCCACCGAACCGCCGCTGCTCGAAGGCGAGCCGGGTCACCCTATCCGCTGTCACATCCCGCTCGCCGAACTGCGAGATATCCAACGCAACGAATCCGCCCCATCCCAGGGAGGCTCCCCATGACCAGGAATATCGATCACAACCGGCTCGGGCAGGTGCGCCAGGGCCAGGGCGAGATCGCTAACCACATCATCGACGAGTTCGCCGCGGGGCGGCTCTCCCGCCGGGACTTCATCCGGCGCGGCACCGTCGTCGGCATTTCGGTTCCGCTGCTCGGGTCGATACTCGCGGCTTGCGGCAGCAGTTCCTCGAGCTCGGCTGCGCCGGGCACATCGAGCTCGTCCAGTGCGGCCGCCGGCGCGGCCGGCGCGGTGATCAGGGCCGGTATCGTCACGCCGACCGGGGCGATCAACCCGCTGACCGTCCCCGACCAGGGCGGCCTGGACATGCTCGCGCAGACCGGCGAGTACCTGTGCTTGTCAACGCAGACCCTGACGCTGAAGCCCGTACTCGCGACCAGCTGGTCGGCCAACTCCACCGCCGACGTCTGGACGTTCAAGATCCGGCAGGGGGTCAAGTTCCACAACGGCGCCGCGCTGACTGCAGACGACGTCGTGTACACCTACCAGCTGCAGACGAACCCCAAGAGTGCGTCGAACGCACTGTCCGCGTTCGCCGGGGTGCTCACGCCCTCCGGCGTGGTGAAGGTCGACGACTACACGGTCGCCTTCCACCTGGAGGCCCCGAACGGGAACTTCCCGTACCTGACCTCCTCCGACAACTACAACATGATCATCATCCCGAACAACTACAACCCGGCCAACTGGCAGAGCTCGTTCATCGGCACCGGTCCGTTCGTGCTCGGCTCGTACACGCCGAAAGTGGGCGCCACGTTCACCCGCAACGAGTCCTACTGGGGCACCAAGGCGCTACCCTCGCAGACCCAGTTCACGTTCTACGACACCCCGTCCGCGTCGATCCTCGCGCTGACCGGCGGGACCATCGACGTCCTCGGGCAGTTCGCGGTGAGCGGCGGGGAGGCACTGCTCAACGGCGGCTACAACGTCATCAAGCTGAAGTCGAGCGCGCACCGCGAGCTGTCGATGCGCAACGACCAGGCCCCGTTCACCGACCCGCGGGTGCGCCAGGCGATCGCGCTCACGCTCAACCGGCCGCAAATCGTCACCGCGCTGTTCAAGGGCTACGCCGATGTCGGCAACGACAGCCCGTTCGCGCCCGTCTTCCCGTCCACCAACACCAGCGTCCCCCAGCGTACGCAGAACATCAGCCAGGCCAAGTCGCTGCTGTCGGCCGCGGGGCACCCATCGGGATTCTCCACCCAGCTCATCACGGAGAACTTCCTCGAGATCCCCGACTACGCCCAGATCGTGGTGCAATCCGCGGCGGCCATCGGCGTGAAGATCAACCTTAAGGTGGAAACCTCAAGCGCCTACTACGGCAAGGCCACGTTCGGGAACTCCGACTGGCTGGACGCCACGATGAGCCTGGTCGACTACGGGCACCGCAGCGTGCCGAACGTGTTCCTGGGCGCGCCGCTCCAGACGATCAACGCCAAGACGGGCACCGGAGCGTGGAACGCGGCCCATTTCAATAACGCCCAGTACGACAAGCTGATCGCGCAGTACGTCGCCGCCGTCGACCTGTCCACCCAGCGCACCCTCGCCGGGCAGATCGAGACGCTGCTGCTGGCCCAGACCCCGATCATTTTCGGGTACTTCTACAATTACCTGACGGCGACGGCGATGAGCGTGAGCGGTGTCTACCCGACCGCGATCGGGCACCTGTTCCTGTACAACGCGGCCAAGGGCTAGGTCCTTACGCCCGGTGCGGTGCGCCATCCGCGGCGCACCGCACCGGTCGCGCGCCGTGCGGGCCGCCCAGAAGTTGCGCTGGCCTGGAGTGTGACGGCGCGGAGAGGGAATGCAGCCCCGATGGCAACTGAGAAGCGAGCCAGGACCGAGCCGTACCCACACGACGGCGGATACCACCACCGCGACGTGTCCGGCGGCTGGCTGCGCCCGGCCGTGTTCGGCGCCATGGACGGGCTGGTGACCAACGTGTCGCTGATCGCCGGGGTGGGCGGCGGCGGCGCGAGCGCGCACACGATCGTGCTCACCGGCCTGGCCGGCCTGGCCGCGGGCGCCGGCTCGATGGCGGCCGGGGAGTACGTGTCGGTCTCCTCGCAGAACGAGCTCATCTACTCCGAGGTCGACAAGGAACGGCTGGAGCTGGAGAACAACGCCGCCTTCGAGCAGGCCGAGCTGGCGACCATGCTGCGGGCCCGCGGCGTCAGCGCCGCCACCGCCCGGCAGGCCGCCGCCGAGATCTCGGCGAACCCGGAAAAGGCGCTGGCCGTCCACGCGCTGGAGGAGCTGGGGGTGGACCCCGGCGAACTGCCCTCGCCGGTGGTGGCGGCGGGCGCCTCGCTGGCCTCGTTCGCCGTCGGCGCGATCATCCCGCTGCTCCCGTACCTAGTCGGCGTGGACCTGATGGCCGTCTCGTTCGGCCTCGCCGCCGTCGCCGCGATCGTCGGCGGGGGCCTGGTGGCCCGGCTGACCGAGCGGCCGTTCTGGCGGGGCGCGATGCGGCAGCTGGTCCTGGGGGCCTGTGCCGCCGGGATCACCTACCTGATCGGCATGGCCGTCGCCTCCTGACCCCGGCCGCGCCTGGTCAGGATCAGTCCGGTGGCGGCGGCCGCGGTGATCATCGCCGCCAGGTGCCCGACCGCGGAGACGTCCAGATGGCTCAGGCCGCTGAAGATCTGCCCGCCGAACACCAGCACGGCGAAATCGATCGCCGCGAGCACGCGGGCCAGCCACGTGCCGCACATCACGGCGATCACGATGGCCGAGACCACCACGTAAGACGGCCCCACGTCGGTGAGGTGCCTGTTCGCGACGGCCAGCTGGCCGTCGTCCACCCGGTAGGCCACGATGCCCTCGCTGACCAGGGAACCGATCACGTGCCCGGCCAGGCAGACCAGCGCCGTCCTGACGTTGCCGAGCGCCCGGTTGGCCCCGAACACCGCCAGCGCGATCAGCACCGGCCAGACGACGAAGTACCCGGGCGCGGTGAACGCGGAAAGCACTAGCGGGAGGACCGGCTCATGCTCGAGGTTTTCTACGCTCGTGCTCGCCCACGCGGTCAGCGCCGCTTGCGCGTGCGGGTTCAGCAGAACGAAGATGAGGTCGGCGACCAGGTAACAAGCCAGGTAGGCCCAGGCGAACGCGTACCGGCCGAACGCACCGCGGTCGAGCCGCGGCCAGCTGGAGTCACGGCGCTTGAGCAGTTCCCCTGACGGCAAGGACATGCCACGAGGCTATGCCTCGTTCTGCCATCCGTCAGTGCCAGCCGTCGGGGCCAGCCGGGTTCGCGAGTACTTGACCCGCGACGGGGACGCCTTGCTGCAGGACCAGCCAGATGCGCCCGGGGTCGGAGAGCAGGTGCGGTTCGGCCAGCGGGTCGCCGTCCACGATGATCAGGTCGGCGAGCTTGCCCGCCGTCACGGTGCCGATGTGCTCGTCCAGGCCGAGCGCCTCGGCTGCGGTCTTGGTCGCGGCCACCAGGGCCTGAGCGGGGGTGAGGCCGTGGTGCACCATCCGCTGGATCTCCAGGCCGGCGGCCAGGCTCACGTCGCTGCCGAGCGCGATCTTGACGCCGGCCTGCCGCGCGGCCCGCATGCTGGCCGCGCCCTGGACGAGGTTATGCTGCGCCAGTTCGGACAGGACCGGCGGCATCCCGGGATCGGCATGCGCCGCCGCCGGGTCGAGGGCCTCCCCCGGGCCGACCGCCGGGTCGACCGCCTCTCCCAGGCCGGCCATCCAGTAGTAGCCCGACAGGGTGGGCACTAGGACCTGGCCGGCGGCGGCCATCGCCTCCAGCAGGTCCGGCCGCCGGTGCAGGTACATGCCATGCTCGATGGTATCCACGGCGTGCCTGATCGCCGCCGCGCAGCCCGGCAGGCCCTCGGCGTGCGCGGCCACCCGGTATCCCATCCGGTGCGCCTCGTCGGTGACGGCGGCCAGTTCCGGCTCGGTGAGCTGGAGCGGCTCCGGGTCCTCGAGCTCGTTGGAGCGCGCGCCGGTCGTCATCACCTTGACGAAGTCCGCGCCGGCCCTGATCTGCTCCCTGACCGCCCGCCTGATGTCATCGGGGCCGTCGGCCTCCCGGTACATGTCGCCGTAGAAACGCCCGCCCGGTGCCGTCGCCGAGATGATCTTGCCGCAGGTCAGCAGCCGGGGACCGCGGAACGCGCCATAGCGCATGGCCTGCCTGGCCGTCTGCGGCATCAATCCCTGCGACCCGCAGACCCGGATGGTGGTCACGCCGAAGCGCAGGTAGTCACGGAGTTCGGCCTGCAGGAAGTGGGCCGCGATCCCCGGCAGCGGCTCCTCGGCGCCCTTCGCGGTCTTCGGAACGCGGCCGGACGCGTGCGTGTGCGCGTCGATCAGCCCGGGCATGAGCACCCGCTGGCC
>JBKQQQ010000148.1:0-10005 GCA_052144275.1 Streptosporangiaceae bacterium | reverse complement strand
TTCGACCCGTCTAGGACCTCCGTGGCCAGCTTCTGCCGTTCGGTGACGATCTCCTCGACCGTCATCGAGCCGATGATCGAGCGCAGGTGGCCGGCGAAGATCCGCCCGGTCAGCACCGACATCTGGTTCTGGTCGGACAGGAACCGCTGCCCCGCGTTGACGATGGACTCCTGGTCGTTGCCAACCTTGAACGCGATCACCGCGCGCACGTTCAGCGCGATGCCCTGATGGGTCACGCACTGCTCCGCGACCTCGGCCTCCTGCATGGACAGGGTGAGGTACCGGACCTTGCGGAACACGGGCGTAACGAAGGCGCCGTGGCCGATCACCACCCGGAACGGCGCGCCATCCGCGCCGCCCCCTCGTCCCGAAATCAGCATGGCCTCGTCGGGGGCCGGAACACGGTAACCGAACATCCTCGTTCATCTCCTAAAAGAAAGTAACCCCGGAATGCGCGGACTGTCGCCGAGTGCGTCTTCCCACTCGATGACGTCGACCGCCCGCGCTCCGCGCGACTCAATAACAAGGACGGTCGCCCCCCTGGGCAGCGGCTTCTCAGACCAGGCCAGGAAGGCCTCGGAGCCGCCACGGATCTTGATGAGCACTTCACCTGGCCCGGCGGCGCCCCGTGTGCCCACGATGAGAACGCCGACGCGGCCGACCGAGGACTCATCCCTCGCCAAATGACAGCCTCCTTTTCACCGGAAGTGCCGTCTCTAGCGTAGTCCTCGGGACAGCAAGCAAAGTACCGTGAAAGGTTAAGCTCCAGCGCCGAACGGATTCTCGGGCTCTAGTGTTGCGTCATGGCTACCGTCGAGGACGTGCGGCGGATCGCGATGTCGCTGCCGCGCACCACCGAGCACCTCATCAGGGACCACACCAAGTTCCGCGTCGGCAGGCTCGTCTACGCCTCGGTCTCGCCCGACTCCGAACGGCTGGGCTTCGGCTTCCCGAAGGACGAGCGCGCCGCCTTGGTCGCCAGCGAGCCAGGCAAGTTCATGATGCCGCTGCGCAGCGACGAGCGGTACAACTGGGTCCGCGCCCGGCTGCCGGTCCTGGACGAGGACGAACTGCGCGAGTTGCTCATCGACGCCTGGTGCATGGTGGTGCCCAAGAAGACCGCGGCCAGCTACCTGGACAGCCAGGGCATCAGCCGCGACTGACGGCCTGGCTTTGGGTACCGTGGACCGGTGTCGTTGCGCGCGATTGACTTCCATGTGCACCTGCCCACCCCGGACTGGCTCGACGGCAGCATGGCCGGGTACGTCGAGGCGGCCGAGGCCTACTTCCGCTCGCCCGCGCAGCGGCAGTCGCTCGAGGCGCTGGCGGCCCTGTACCGCCGTCTTGAGGTGAAGGCGGTCCTGCTGGCCTGGGACGCGGAGACGGCGACCGGGCGGCCGCGGGTCCCGAACGAGACGGTAGCCGCCGCGTGCCGCGAGTACCCCGACGTGTTCACCGGCCTGGGCTCCGTCGATCCGCTGAAGGGTGACGCCGCCGTGGACGAGGTGGCGAACATCGCCTCGCTCGGCCTGCGCGGCGTGAAATTCCACCCGTCCCTGCAGGCCTTCTCGCCAGATGATCCGCAGTACTGGCCGGTCTTCGCGGCCTGCGAGCGGCACGGCCTGCTGGCCCTGTTCCACACCGGCACCAGCGGCATCGGCGCGCGCCAGCCCGGCGGCCAGGGCATCAGGATCGACCTGGCGCACCCGATCAAGCTCGACCCGGTGGCCGCGGCGCATCCGGACCTCACCATGGTCGCCGCGCATTTCGGCTGGCCGTGGCACATGGACCTGATCGCCATCGCGCTGCACAAGACCAACGTGTACATCGACATCTCCGGCTGGTCACCGCGGCGCATCCCGGCCGAGGTAATCCGCGAGCTGCGCGGGCGGCTGTCCGGGCAGTTCCTGTGGGGCAGCGACTACCCCTTCTTCACGCCCGAGAGGTGCCTGTCCGAGCTCGCGGCCCTGGAGCTGCCAGCCGAGGTCATGAGCGCGGTGCTGCACGACAACGCGGCGCGCATCCTCGGCTGAGGTCCGCCGCTCCTCAGCTGAGGTCCACCACGACCGGGGCGTGGTCGGACGGCCCCTTGCCCTTGCGGGCCTCGCGGTCCACGTAGGCCGCCCGCACCCGGCCGGCCACGGCCTCGGTCGCGTACACCAGGTCGATGCGCATGCCGTTGTTCTTCGCGAACATGCCGGCCCGGTAATCCCAGTACGTGAACGGATGCGGTCCCTTCATCGGGGTGGGCACGACGTCCCGCAAGCCGAGGGCCCGCAGGTCGGCCAGCGCCTGCCGTTCGGCCGGCGTGACGTGGGTGGAGCCGATGAACACCGCGGGATCCCACACGTCGTCGTCGGTCGGCGCCACGTTGAAGTCGCCGTACGCCACCAGGGCAGGCGCGGATGCGAGTTCCTCGGCGAGCGCGGTCCGCAGCGCCGCGTACCAGTCGAGCTTGTAGGCGTAGTGCGGGGAGTCGGGCGTACGCCCGTTCGGCGCATACAGCGACCAGACCCGGATCCCGCCGCAGGTCCCGCCGACGGCCCGGGCCTCCGGCCGGCGCAGGCCGGGGTCGTCGATCAGGGTGAGCTCCGCTGAGTCGCCCGCATAGCCAGGTTCACCGGGGAAACCGAGGCTGACGTCTTCGAGGCCGACCCGCGACAGCAGCGCCACGCCGTTCCAGCGGCCGTCGCCGTGCGCGGCCACCTCATAACCCAGCTCACCGACCTCGGCCGCCGGGAACGCGGCGGCCGCGCATTTGGTCTCCTGCAAGCCGACGATGTCAGGTTCGGCCTCGGCCAGCCACTCCAGCAACCGAGGCAGCCGCGCCTTGACCGAGTTCACGTTCCATGTCGCCAGGCGCACCCGTATAGCCTCCCACCGCGTGGATGCCCCGCGACGATCGGGTGCACGGCGGGGCGCCGTTGAAGGGCCGGCGGGCGAGTCGGCGGACTATGGCCCAACCGGTAGCGGACTATGGCCCAACCGGTATCAGTGACGTGAACTCCCGGTGGCTCTCAGCGCCCGCCCTGCTGCGGGGCGCGCGCGGTGGCTTCGGTGCCGGGCGCGGCTAGCGTCGCCGCGGCGGTGCGGGCCACCTCGTCGACCAGCGAGCCCCGGGCGGTGTCGCGGTCGAGCACGCTGACGACAATCTCGCGGATATCGGTGAGCTGCCGCATCGCCGCAGCGCGCCCGCCGGCGAGCTGGCCGACGCGGTCCTCGGCGGCGCCGTGGACGGCGGCCTCCCGCGCGGTCGCCTCATCCAGCATCCGCGCGCTGCGGCCGGTGGCCTCCGCGAGGGCCCCCTTGGCCTGGGCGAAGGCATCGGCGGTGACGGCCTGGGCCTGGGCCTGGGCGGTACCGGTGGCGGCGTCCGCCGCTTCCCGTGCGGTGATGATGGCGCGCTCGGCATGTTGCTGCGCGGCGGCCAGCATCTGCTCGGTCTGGCTGATGGCCGTGGCCCGGCAGGTGTCGGCCTCCTCCTGCGCCTGGGAGCGCATCCTGGCGATCTCCTGGGCCGCATGGTCCTTCTGTGCCTGGGCGTGCTCGCCGGCCAGCGTGAAGATCTGGCCGATCCGCTCGCTGACTTCCTCATGCGCCGGCCGGCTAGCGGGTGGCTGCCGGGCGGTGGCCAGCTCGGCCCGCAGCCGCTCTGCCTCGCCCTGCGCGCGAGCCAGCCGCTCTTCCAGATCGGCGACCTGGCGGCGGGCGCGGTCGGCGAACTCGTCGACGTGGCGCCGGCTGTAGCCGCGCACCGCGACCTCGAACGGTTCGCTGGGCCCCGACGCACTGCCGTCCGCCCGGACGTTCCCGGCCAGCACCTGACCATGGCGGTCCTCGCCCATACCTGCTCCCTACCGCCACGCGCCGGCACGACCACCGGACAGCAGACCACACGATTTTCATAGAAGCAACTGATATGACTTAATGTATTTAATACATTACATAATACGTTGGCGGCACGCGAGCCACCATGCCGGCGGCTATTCGGAGTCGTAGCGGAAGCCGTCGATGAAACGGCGGAACAACCCGCCCTCGTGGGCCAGCGGCGCGCCCGGCGGAGGGGCCTCGGGGCGTTCCCGGCCGACGGGCTCGTCGTAGTCGGCTCGCGCGATGGCGTCCACGATCTGGGCCTCGTCGAACGTGTCAGAGCCGGGAATCTCCGGCACGAAGCCGACCAGGTCCCCGTCGAGCAGGACCTCGGCTTCCAGGCCGGCGGTGCCCTCGGCACCCCAGATAGCTTCACGCCCGCCGCCCGCGGGGACCTGCACCGCGTACGCGTCGATCCCGGACTTCCTCAGGTGCGAGTTGATGCCGCGGTCCCTGAGCGCATCGGTGATCCGGCGGGCACGATTCTCGTCCATGCCCGCCAGGTTACCCAGGCGGAGCGGGCGCGTGGTCCGGTGCCGCCGGCGGCGACCGCGAGCCGGCTAAGTACCCACGCTGACCGCCGACGAATCGTGATGAACCAGGCATGCACCCCTCGCGTGACAGACGCCTGCGGGGGCTAGATACTTGTAATGGAGGGGTTTCCGGTTAACGAGCGGGACGGAAGCAGGATGTCGCTGACGAGAGGGCAGCTCCCTGTTCGGCTTACCCCGCTGGTGGGTCGCGAGACCGAACTCGACGACATCGTGCAGGCTCTGCACCGCAACCGGCTGATCACCCTGACCGGCCCGGGGGGCACCGGAAAGACCCGGCTAGCGCTCGCCGCCGCGAGAACAGCGGAGGCGTCCTTTCCCGACGGGGCCTGCTGGGTGGCGCTGGCCCAGATCGACGACCCGGCCATCATCGGCCAGGCGGTCGTCACACAGCTCGGCGTGCCCGATACCCCCGGGCAGGATCCGGTCGAGGCGATAGCCAAGCACGTAGCCGATCATCCGGTGCTGGTCGTGCTGGACAACTGCGAGCACCTCGCGGAGGCCGCGGCCCGCCTGGCGGAGTACCTGCTCGCCGCCTGCCCGGCCCTGGTCGTGCTGGCCACCAGCCGCGAGGCCCTCGGCGTGGAGGGCGAGCTCAGCTGGCAGGTGCCGCCGCTGTCGCTGCCCAAGGGCGGACCCGCGCCGACCGTATCGGCGCTGGCCACCTCGGACGCGGTCAAGCTGTTCGAGCAGCGGGCGCAGCTGGTGCGGCCGTCATTCCGGATCACCGAGGAGAACGCCGCGGCGGTGCTGAGCATCTGTCAGCGGCTCGACGGCCTGCCCCTGGCCATCGAGCTAGCGGCGGCGAGAATGCGGATACTGTCCTCGGCCCAGCTAGCCGAACGGATGGACGACATCTTCGCCGTCCTGGTCGGCGGTGCGCGCTCCGCGCCACCCCGTCATCAGGCCCTGCGCGCGACCCTGGACTGGAGCTACGACCTGCTCGACACCGATGAGCGGGCCACCTTCCGGCGGCTGGCCACCTTCTTCGGCGGCTTCACGCTGCACGCGGCCGAACGGATCGCCGCGGGAGGCGACATCCGCCCGGACGCGACGCTGGAACTGCTGACACGCCTGGCGGACAAGTCGCTGCTGCGGGTCGAACACGCCGCCCGCGGCGAAACACGCTACTTCCTGCTGGCCACCATCCGGGACTACGCCCGCGAACGGCTCGCCGAGGCGGGCGAGTCCGACCAGGTGCGGCAGGCTCACCTGCAGTACTTCACCGAGCTCGTGGAGGACGCCACCAAGCGGATCGAGCAGGTCGAGGCGGCCGTCGGCCGGCTCGAGGTTGAGCTGGACCGCCTGGACGCCGAGCTGCCGAACCTGCGGCGGGCGTTCGAATTCGCCCAGGAATCCGGCGACCCGGCCGCGCCGCTGCGGATCGCGGGCCCACTGGACCGCTACGCCTACCTGCGTGGCCGCTACCACGAGGTCAGGCAGTGGATGGACGCGGCGGTGACCTCCTGCCCGGACGCGCCCGCCGCGCTGCGGGCCAAGGCGCTGCTCGGCGGCGGCAGGCTCGCCCTGCTGCAGTGCGACTACGCGCCCGCGGTGCGCAGGCTCGAGGCCGCGCTCCGGCTGTACCGCGAACTCGGCGACCCCCGGGGCATCGCCAGCAGCCTGCAGGTGCTCGGCAGCGTGGCCCGCGAGCAAGGCAGGTACGCCCGGGCGGTGGAGTTGCATGCGGAGAGCCTGGCCATCGCGGAGGCCGCGGGAGACCGCTGGGGAGTGGCGAGCGCGCACGGTTACCTGGCCTTCGCCTCCTGGCTGCAGCGCGATTTCGGCCGGGCCGCCGAGGAGGCCGGCACCGCGCTGGTGAAGTTCCGTGACCTCGGCGACATCGAAGGGGCCGCGTGGTCGCTCATCAGCCTGGGTACGGTGGCCCGTTACCAGGGCGACGTCGAGCGGGCGTCCGTGCTGCTGACCGAGAGCCTCGCCCTTTCCGAGGGAATCGGCTTCCGGGAGGGCATCGCCTGGTCCGTGGAGCAACTCGGGCTGCTCGCGGCCGTCGACGGCGACCCGGCCGCCATCTCGCTGCTGCGCCGCAGCCTCGAGCTGCACAGCGAGCTGCGCGACCGGTGGCGGATGTCCAGCGTGCTCGAGGACCTCGCCGCGATCGCGCTCGCCCAGGACAACGTGCCGCAGGCGGCGCGGCTGCTCGGCGCGGCCGAGGCCATGCGCGAGGCGATCGGCACGGTGATCGCCCCGTGCGAGCGCCTCCAGCACAACCAGACCACCAAGATGGTGCGGACCTCGCTCGGCGACGAGGCATTCGATGCCGCCCTGCGCCAGGGGCAGCTCGCCTCCATGGACGAGCTGACCGCCGACCTGCCGTCGGCTGACCCGTCCGGGCCGCCCCCGTCCGGTCCAGACCAGGTAAGTCCAGATCAGACCAGACCAGATCAATCCGTGCTGAGTAGTGCCGCGCCGGATCGGGCTGGGCCGACTCCAGCCGCGCCAGCACAAACCGCACCCGGCCAGGCCCCGCCGGACCAGCAAATACCCGGCCAGGCCGCCTCGGACCGGGCCGCGCCGGACCAGGCCGCGCCGGACCAGCAAGCACCCGTCCAGGCCGCACCGGACCAGCCGGGCCCGGATCAGGCCGCGCCGTCCCCGGCCCGGACCACCCGGCCGAAGGCGGCGGTGCGGCCCCGGGCCGCGCAGCCAGCCACCGGGAACGGGACCAGCGCGATGCTGCGTATCCGGGTGCTCGGCGGGGCCGTGGTGGAGGTCGGCGATACCGCCCTGACCGCGGCGGACTGGAGCTACGCCAAGCCGCGTGAGCTGATGTTCCTGCTCGCCTCGTCGCCGCCGATGACCAAGGAGCAGATCGCGGCCGCGCTGTGGCCCGACCTGTCGCGCCAGCAACTCGGCAATGCCCTGCACACGGCGCTGCGCGAGCTCAGGCGTGCGCTCGGCGACGCCGGCTGGGTCCGGTATTCGGACGGCCACTACCGGTTTGACCGCTCCCGGCCGCACGAGTGCGACGTGACCACCTTCGAGGACGCGCTGCTGGCCGCGCGCCGGGCCCGGCCGGCCGAGGCGGCGCTGCCCGAACTCCAGCGGGCCATCGCGGTGTACGGCGGGGACTTCCTCGACGGCATGGCGACCGGTGAATGGGCGCTGGTGCGCCGCGACGAACTCCGCCGGGCCTTTGAGTCGGCGCTGCTCGCCACGGGCCGCCTGCAGGCGGCGGCCGGCCGGCACCAGGCCGCGGCGGCGGCCTTCCGCAAGGCCGTCGCGCACGAGCCGCTGAATGAGTCGGCGCACCGCGAGCTGATGAACTGCTGGGCCCGCCTCGGCGAGACCGCCCGGGCCGTCCGGCACTACGAAGAGCTGGCCGGGGTGCTGCGCGAGCAGGTGGGGGTCGCCCCCGCGGCCGAAACCGAGGCGCTGTACCGGCGGCTGCTCGCGGCCCAATAGGCCGCCCCAATAGATCGCACTGTAGCCGCCCCCCAGAGTTTCCCCCAGTGACGCTCCATTCCCCCTGTGCTGGCCTGCCACACTCGCCCCTACGGCAGGCTCGACCCGCTAGCCAGCCCCAGAACCCGAATGGAGATGCCCGCAGGTGTCCGATCCGATCCAGCCGCCCGCCGCCCGCCAGCCAGAGGAGGCGCTGGAACTGGCGTCACAGGCACTCAGCGACGGGGACCTCGAAGCGGCCCTCGCGCAGTACGAGCCGCAGGCGCGCCTGGTCACCTGGCGGCGGCCGCGGACCAGCGCCGACGGCGAGGTCCGCAACGCCCTGACCTGCTTCATGGCCCTGCGACTGCCGCTGGCGGTGCAGATCGTGACGGTGCTGCGGGCACCCGGCCTGGCGCTGGTGATCTGCGAGCGGCACACCGCGGGGACCGGGCCGGCCGGCGAGGAGATCAAGCACCGCGGGAACGGCTGCGCCGTCGTGCGGGCCCAGCCGGACGGGACGTGGCGCATCGCGGCCGACGCCTGGCATCTGGGCGCAGAGGATCTGGGCGCAGAGGATCCGAGCGCAGAGGATCTGGGCGCAGAGGATCTGGGAGAAAGCCATCCGGCTGCGGAGGATCCCTAAACGACCGTGGCGACACGGGGCCCCGCGGCGGGGCCCCCGGTTTCGCGTGTCCGCGGTATCAGGGCTGTCACCGCGGACCGTTCGGCCCGATGATTCGCACCTATAATTCCGGTGTGACGGACGAGGAAGGCGGAGCCTTCGAACTGGGCACCGACGGACCCAAGGTCATCCTGGTCGGGATCGACGATTCCGTCACCTCGCTGCGGGCCGGGGCGTACGCGGCCGGGCTGGCGCGGCGGCAGGGGGCCCGCCTGGTCTGCGTCTACGTCGAGCAGCTCTCGGGCCTGTACGCCGCCTCGGCGGCCGCCGGGGCCAGCGTGATCGCCGCCCAGGACGAGGCGTCCCAGGAAGTAGCCGCGGACCTGCGGCGACGGGCGCAGGAGTACGCCGGGGTCTTGGGCGTGTCGTTCACGTTCATCGCCACCCGCGGCGACCCGTATACCGAACTGCGGCGCGTGGCCGACGAGGTCCGCGCCGACGCCGTCATCGTGGGCGCCTCGGCCAAGGCTGGCCACCGCTGGGTCGGGTCGCTGGCAGTCCGGCTGGTCAAGGCCGGCCGGTGGCCGGTCACCGTCGTTCCCTAGGAGGGCAAACCATGAGCGTAGCCGTGGTCACCGGGGCGGGTTCCGGGCTCGGCCGGACCATCGCCAGGACCCTGCTCGGCGCGGGCTGGCAAGTGGCGCTGGCGGGCCGGCGGGAGGAATCGCTGACCGAGACCGCGAAGCCGGCTGACGGCCCGCAGACCGGCTGGCCCGCCGGAAACGCGCTCGTCGTGCCGGCCGACCTGACCTCGCCGCCGTCGGTGGCCGCGCTCTTCGACGCCGTCCGGGACCACTGGGGGCGCCTGGACCTGCTGGTGAACAACGCCGGCTTGTTCGGTCCCGCGGCCCCGGCGGACGAGATCGACCTAGCCGACTGGCAGCGGGTGGTCGACACCAACCTCACCGGCGTCTTCCTGTGCGCCCAGCACGCGGTGCGGATGATGAAAGCCCAGGATCCGCGCGGCGGGCGGATCATCAACAACGGCTCGATCTCCGCGCACACGCCGCGGCCCGGCGCCGCCGCTTACACCGCGACCAAGCATGCGGTCACCGGGCTCACCAAACAGACCGCGCTCGATTGCCGTGCCTACGACATCTGCTGCGGCCAGATCGACATCGGCAACGCGGCGACGCCGCTCACCGAGCGCATGGCGCAGGGCGAGGGCGTGCTGCAGCCCGACGGCCGCAAGATGATCGAGCCGCGCATGGCTGCCGACGACGTCGGTCGTGCCGTGGTCTACATGGCGAGCCTGCCGCTCGACACTAATGTGCTGTTCATGACCGTGATGGCGAACCTGATGCCATTCGTCGGGCGGGGCTAATTGGAGATTCCCATGGTCATTCGCGAGTGGCGCGGACGTGCGAATCTGTCCCGGGCGGCGGACTACCCGAAGCACTTTCGCGAAAAAGTCGCGCCTGAATTGCGCCGCGTGCCGGGTTTTGTCGGCGCCCACCTCGCCCAGCGCCGATACGACGGCGGACTGGAGTTCGT
>JBKQQQ010000147.1:0-26600 GCA_052144275.1 Streptosporangiaceae bacterium | reverse complement strand
TCAAGGCCGGCGCGCACTGCCGCTACACGACCATCCAGAACTGGTCGAACAACGTGTACAACCTGGTCACCAAGCGCGCGGTCGCGCAGGCCGGGGCCAGCATGGAGTGGGTCGACGGGAACATCGGATCCAAGGTGACGATGAAGTACCCGGCGGTCTACCTGATGGGCGAGCACGCCAGGGGCGAGACGCTCTCCGTCGCGTTCGCCGGCGAGGGCCAGCACCAGGACGCGGGCGCGAAGATGGTGCACTGCGCGCCGAACACGTCCTCTACCATCGTCTCCAAGTCGGTGGCCA
This sequence comes from Streptosporangiaceae bacterium, assembly GCA_052144275.1. GTDB lineage: Bacteria > Actinomycetota > Actinomycetes > Streptosporangiales > Streptosporangiaceae > Palsa-504. The sequence goes on along the minus strand of JBKQQQ010000147.1, from coordinate 26,303 downwards.
GGGCCGGCGGGCGGACCTCCTACCGCGGCCTGGTCAACGTGCAGGAAGGCGCCGAGCACTCCAAGTCCAACGTGAAGTGCGACGCGCTGCTGGTGGACACGGTGAGCCGCAGCGACACCTACCCGTACGTGGACATCCGCGAGGACGACGTGGAGATGGCCCACGAGGCCACGGTTTCCAAGATCTCCGAAGACCAGCTGTTCTACCTGATGAGCCGCGGCATGACCGAGGACGAGGCGATGGCCACGATCGTCCGCGGGTTCGTCGAGCCGATCGCCCGCGAGCTCCCGATGGAGTACGCGCTCGAGCTGAACCGCCTGATCGAACTGCAGATGGAGGGGGCGGTCGGCTGATGTCGGCTGGACTTCAGGGGGCGATTGAATCCGCTCCCGTGACAAGGCTGCACGAGCACCGGTCCTATGACCCGGCGGACTTCGCCGTGCCCGACGGCCGCGAGGAGGAGTGGCGGTTCACCCCGCTGCGCCGGCTGCGCGGGCTGCACACCGATTCCCCGGTGGATCCCGCCGCGAAGGTGACCGTGGAAGTGGACCCCGCGCCCGAGGTCAAGACCTTTTCGGCCGAACGGGGTGGCCACTTGCTTGGCCGCAGCTTCGTCCCGGCCGACCGGGTGAGCGCGCGGGCCTATGCGTCCTTCGGCGAGGCGACCGTGATTACGGTCCCGGCGGAAGCGGACGCCTCCCGGCCCACCGTCGTCACGGTGACCGGCTCTGACGCCGGGAGTGCGGCGTTCGGCCACCTGCTGGTGCACGCCGAGCCGTTCTCCCGGGCGGTGGTGGTGCTCGACTACCGCGGCAGCGCCACCTACGCGGACAACGTCGAGCTCGTGCTGGCCGACGGCGCCTCGCTGTCCGTGGTCAGCCTGCAGGACTGGGACAACGACACGGTTCACCTGTCACAGCACTACGCCACGCTGGGGCGGGACGCCAGGCTGCGGCACGCGGCGGTCACGCTGGGCGGATCCGTGGTCCGGCTGGCCCCCTCGGTCCGCTACGACGGTCCCGGCGGCGACGCCGAGCTGACCGGGCTCTACTTCGCCGATGCGGGCCAGCACCTGGAACACAGGCTGTTCGTTGACCATGATGTGCCGCGCTGCCGCAGCAGGGTCACCTACAAGGGCGCCCTGCAGGGCGAGGACGCGCACGCGGTCTGGATCGGTGACGTGCTGATCAGGCCGGAGGCGGTCGGCACCGATACCTACGAGTACAACAGGAACCTGGTACTGACCGACGGCACCCGGGTGGATTCGGTGCCGAACCTGGAGATCCTGACCGGGGAGATCGTCGGGGCCGGGCACGCGAGCGCCAGCGGCAGGCTCGAGGACCATCACCTGTTCTACCTGATGGCCCGCGGCATCCCGTTCGCCGAGGCCCGCAGGCTGGTCATCCGCGGGTTCTTCGGCCAGCTGATCGACACCATCGAAGTGCCCGAGCTGCGGGACAGGATCACCGAGGCCATCGAGGCGGAGCTGACGGGGGCGGCGCGATGACCGAGACTCCCGTCTTCACCAGGGTCTGCGCGCTGTCCGAGCTTCCGGCCGAGGGCGTCATCGGCGTCGAGGTGGCCGGCGAGCCAGTCGCCGTGGCCCGCACCGGCGGCGAGGTCTTCGCCCTGCGGGACGTGTGCTCGCACGCCGAGGTGCCGCTGTCCGAGGGCGAGATTTACGACCATACGGTGGAGTGCTGGCTGCACGGGTCCTGCTTCGACCTGCGCACCGGGCAGCCCACCGGGCTGCCGGCCACCGAGCCGGTGCCCGTCTACCCCGTCAAGATCGAAGGCGACGACGTCTACGTCGCGCTCACCATGAACAAGGAGTCATAAAGTGGCCACCCTCGAGATCCGCGATCTGCACGTCAGCGTGGAAGAGAGCGTAGGCGTCCACCGGGAGATCCTGCGCGGCGTGAACCTGACCGTCCGCGAAGGCGAGACGCACGCCATCATGGGCCCGAACGGCTCCGGCAAGTCCACCCTGGCCTACGCGATCGCGGGCCACCCCAAGTACCTGGTCACCCGGGGCAGCGTCACGCTTGACGGCGAGGACGTGCTGGCCATGAGCGTAGACGCCCGCGCCCGGGCCGGCCTGTTCCTGGCCATGCAGTACCCGGTCGAGGTGCCCGGCGTGTCGGTGTCGAACTTCCTGCGGACCGCGGTCACCGCGGTCCGGGGCGAGGCGCCGAAGCTGCGCGACTTCGTCAAGGAACTGCGCGCCGCGATGTCCGCGCTGTCCATGGACCCGGCCTTCGCCAACCGGAACCTGAACGAGGGCTTCTCCGGCGGGGAGAAGAAGCGGCACGAGATCCTGCAGCTCGAGCTGCTCAACCCGAAGATCGCGATCCTGGACGAGACGGACTCGGGCCTGGACATCGACGCGCTCAAGGTGGTGTCCGAGGGCGTCAACCGGTTCCGCGAGCAGCCCGGCCACGGGGTGCTGCTGATCACGCACTACACCCGGATCCTGCGGTACGTGAAGCCCGACTTCGTGCACGTGTTCGTCGCCGGGCGCATCGTCGAGGAGGGCGGCCCCGAGCTGGCCGACCTGCTGGAGAACGAGGGCTACGAGAAGTTCATCGTTCTTGGGGGGGTGCCGGCGTGAGCGCCTATCCGGAGCACCTCGACGTCGGGGCGGTCCGGGCCGACTTCCCCGCGCTGGCCAGGACGGTGCGCAACGACAAGCCGCTGGTCTACCTGGACTCCGGCGCGACCTCGCAGAAGCCCGTCCAGGTGCTGGACGCCGAGCGCTCGTGCTACGAGCTCCACAACGGCGCCGCGCACCGCGGCACCCACCTGCTCGGCGAGGAGGCCACCGACGTCTACGAGGGCGCCCGGGCCAAGGTCGCCGCGTTCCTGGGCGCAGATGCCGGCGAGGTCGTGTTCACCAAGAACGCCACCGAGGCGATCAACCTGGTCGCCTACGCGCTGAGCGGTGCCGGGCGGCTCCAGGTGCGGCCCGGTGACGAGATCCTGATCACCGAGATGGAGCACCACGCCAACCTCGTTCCCTGGCAGCAGCTGTGCGAGCGGACCGGCGCCACCCTGCGCTGGCTGACCGTCACCCCCGAGGGCCGGCTCGACCTGGACCACCTGGACGGCATGATCACCGGGCGGACCAGGATCGTCGCGGTGACCCACCAGTCGAACGTCACCGGGACGATCCCGCCAGTGGCCGAGATCGCCCGGGCAGCGCACGAGAAGGGTGCGCTCGTGCTGGCCGACGCGGCCCAGTCGGTGCCGCACCAGCCGGTTGACGTGACCGCCCTCGGCGCGGACTTCCTGGCTTTCTCGGCCCACAAGATGCTCGGCCCGTACGGCATCGGCGTGCTGTTCGGCCGCGCCGAACTGCTCGAGGCCATGCCGCCGTTCCTGACCGGCGGGTCGATGATCGAGGTGGTGCGGATGGAGGGCAGCACGTTCCTGCCGCCGCCGCAGCGGTTCGAGCCTGGCGTGCCCGCCGTGGCCCAGGCCGCGGGCCTGGCCGCCGCCATCGACTACCTGAACGCCCTGGGCATGGGCAACGTGGCGGCGCACGAGGAGTCGCTGACCGCGCACGCCCTGGACGGGCTGCGCGAGATCAACGGAGTGCGCATCCTCGGCCCGGACACCACCAAGGACCGCGGCGGCGCGGTGTCCTTCGAGGTCGAGGGCGTCCACCCGCACGACGTGGGCCAGGTGCTCGACGAACTCGGCATCGCGGTGCGTACCGGCCACCACTGCGCCTGGCCGCTGCACCGGGCGCTGGGCGTGCAGGCCAGCACCCGGGCCAGCTTCTACGTGTACAACACCCACGACGAGGTAGACGCCCTGGCCGACGGGATCCGCTACGCCCAGCGCTTCTTCGGCGCGGGATGACGACGCTAGCTTTCCGTGTTAACTCTGCTAACCCGGGGGGGACGCCCCCCGGAGCCCCCCGGAGAGACGTGATGCAGCTCGAGTCGATGTACCAGGACATCATCCTGGACCACTACCGCAACCCCCATCACAAGGGCCTGCGGGATCCTTTCGATGCCGAAGTGCACCACGTCAACCCGGTCTGCGGAGACGAGGTGACCCTGCGGGTCACCCTCAAGGACGTCGGCGGCGAAGCGGTGGTCGAGGACGTGTCCTACGACTCGCTGGGCTGCTCGATCAGCCAGGCGAGTGCCTCGGTGATGAGCGACCTAGTCATCGGCAAGCCGGTGGGCGAGGCCATGACCATCAGCCAGGCCTTCCTCGAGCTCATGCAGTCCAAGGGCGAGGGTCGTCAGGTGGAGCCCGACGAGGACGTGCTCGAGGACGCGGTGGCGTTCGCGGGCGTGTCGAAGTATCCAGCCCGGATCAAGTGCGCCCTGCTCGGCTGGATGGCATGGAAGGACGCGACCGCGCGGGCCATGGAGGGAACGCAATGACGGAGAACGCGACGGATGGGGTCACGGAGCTCACTGCGGAGCAGGAGGACGTGATCGAGGCGCTGCGTGACGTGGTGGACCCCGAACTCGGGATCAACGTGGTGGATCTCGGCCTGGTCTACGGCGTCGACGTGGACGCCGAGCGGATCGCCACCATCGACATGACGCTGACCAGCGCCGCCTGCCCGCTGACGGACGTGATCGAAGATCAGGCCCGGGAGGCGCTCGACGGCGTGGTGACGGACTTCCGCATCAACTGGGTGTGGATGCCGCCGTGGGGTCCGGAGAGCATCACCGACGACGGACGTGAGCAGCTTCGCGCCCTCGGCTTCAACATCTAGAGTCCTCAGGGCCGGATGTAGAAGGGCTCGGCGTGGGCCGCGATCGAGGCGTCGAGTCGGTGAAGAATCCTGCCGCAGGCGGCGGTCGCTGGGTGGAAGTTCCGCCAGAGCGCCTGGTGTCATGGATTGTCGCGTTCGCGCAGCGTCACGACGGAGCGGCATCGGTGACAAACGACGCGGCCGGTGCGGCCGTCACATTCACGGCCGTGGACGGGGCCACCGCCGAGTGTCATCCGCCGTTTCCTCCCCTCAGCACCCACCCGGCGGAGGGCGAGGTGCGCGCGGCCGCCGAGGGACTCGCGGCGCACGCGGCCGCCGATCGCACGGTCGGCGTGCTGCTGGTGCGCCTGGGAGGCTACGCGGTCGGCGTCTTCGCGGGCTCGCCTCCCCGGCTGGTGAGCTCGAAGACAGGCAGTCGGCTCGTTCACGGCCGGAGCGCGGCAGGCGGCTGGTCGCAGCACCGCTTCGCCAGGCGCCGGGAGAATCAGGCCGCCACGGCCCTGCGTGCCGCGGCCGGCGCCGCGGCCGAGGTGTTCGGCCAGTATGGTCCCGACGGGCTCGACGCCGTAGTGCTGGGCGGGGACAAGCGGTCCGCCGCCGGGCTGCGCGGCGACGCCCGGCTGATTCCCTACCTGGATCGCGCCACGATGCGTTTTCTTACCGTGCCGGATCCCCGGCTGGCCGTGCTCAGGGACATCCCACGCGCCTTCCAGGCCATCCGCATCCGGCTGACCGAGCCGGAATCAGATGGCCCGGCTCCGCGCTGAACCAGTAGAATGGACGCCATGCTGCTCACCTCGGACTAGGGACACGCCTAAGGGGAGAGGTCCGTCCATTTCCGTCCGTTCTCAGGAGCAGTAAGTCAATGATCGTGGCCGGCGAAATCGAACTGCGGGCAGGCGCGCGCCTGCTGCTTGAAGGCGCGTCGTTCCAGGTGTCCGCCGGAGACCGGATCGGCCTGGTCGGCCGGAACGGCGCGGGGAAAACCACGCTGGCCAAGGTGCTGGCGGGGCAGGCTCAGCCGGCCGCTGGCTCGGTCCGGAGCTCAGGCACGGTCGGGTACCTGCCGCAGGACCCGCGGACCGGGAACCTGGACATGCTGGCCATTGACCGGGTGCTGTCGGCCCGCGGTCTCGACCAGATCCGCGCCGATCTGCGCGCGGCCGAAGCCGAGATGGCCGCCCCCGACTCAGCAGCGGCGGCCGACGCCATCCGCAGGTACGGCAGGCTCGAAGAGCGGCTCGCGGTACTCGGCGGGTACGCAGCCGAATCGCAGGCGGCCTCGATCACCGCCAGCCTGGGGCTGCCCGACCGGGTGCTGCACCAGCCGCTGCACACCTTGTCCGGCGGCCAGCGGCGCCGGGTCGAGCTAGCCAGGATCCTGTTCTCCGGCTCAGAGACCATGCTGCTCGACGAGCCGACCAACCACCTGGACGCCGACTCCGTGGCCTGGCTGCGCGATCACCTCAAGAGCTACCGCGGCGGCCTGGTGGTGATCAGCCACGACGCGGCGCTGCTCGCCGACGTGGTGAACAAGGTCTTCTACCTCGATGCGCAGCGGGCCTGCCTCGACACCTACAACCTGGGCTGGCGCGCCTACCTGCAGCAGCGTGAGACCGACGAGCGGCGGCGCAGGCGAGAGCGGGTGAACGCGGGCCGCCAGGCTGGTGCGCTGATGGCCCAGGCGGACAAGATGCGGGCCAAGGCGACGAAGGCCAGGGCGGCGCAGAACATGCAGCGTCGCGCCGAGCGGATGCTGGCCGGGGTCGAGGCCGAGCGCGCCGCGGACCGGGTGGCCAGGCTCCGTTTCCCGGTTCCCGCGCCGTGCGGCCGGACCCCGCTGTCCGCTGTCGGCCTGTCCAAGTCCTACGGGTCGGCCGAGGTGTTCACCGGGGTGGACGTTGCCGTCGACCGGGGCAGCCGGGTAGTGGTGCTCGGACTGAACGGGGCGGGGAAGACCACGCTGCTCCGGTTGCTGGCCGGCCTGGAGACTCCGGACACAGGAAAAGTCACGCCAGGACACGGCCTTAGCCTTGGATATTACGCCCAGGAGCATGAGACGCTGGAAACCGACCGAACGGTCCTATCGCACATGCGCTCCGCCGCCCCGGACCTTGCCGAATCGGAGCAGCGTAAGGTTCTCGGGTCATTCCTGTTCTCCGGCGATGATGTGGAAAAGCCCGCTGGCGTGCTTTCCGGCGGAGAAAAGACGAGGCTAGCCCTCGCTCTTCTTGTTGTATCAGGTGCGAACGTGCTGTTGCTCGATGAGCCGACGAACAACCTCGATCCGGCTAGCCGGGAAGAGGTTCTCGGCGCGCTCCGGGGCTTCCGTGGCGCGATAGTGCTTGTGACTCATGATGAAGGTGCGGTTGAAGCGCTTTCGCCCGAACGCGTTATCGTCTTGCCTGACGGCGTGGAAGACGCCTGGAGCGAGGATTTCGCCGATCTTGTCGCCCTTGCGTAAGACTGTTGTCAGTTGACGCGTTCGGGCTAAGGCCACGATTCCGCCATAGGCCCATAAAATATGGCGATCATTTCCCGTCATGTGGGTGGCCAATCCTGCGGTCATGCCTGATCATTACCAGGGGGACGTTTAACTCAATGGTGACCGCAGCTAACGGGAGGTACATGTGACCGAGACCCTCAAGAAAGGCACGCGGGTGACCGGGGTGGATCGCAGCAAGCTGGCGACCACCCTTGGCAAGAGGTATGACTCGGGCGAAAGCATCCGATCACTGGCAGCCTCAACGGGAAGGTCCTACGGATTCGTCCACCGGATCCTGACCGAGACGGGCGTGACGTTGCGCGGACGTGGTGGCGCGACCCGCAGTAGCAAGACCAAGGTGAAGCGCTAAGGACTTCCGGGTCCACGCCCCAGGTGGCACCGGCCCGGCGACGCCGCCGCCGGGACCCCGCCCGGATAGCCCCCTGGAGTTCGCTGCTAGCTGATTGCAATCCTGCCCGGTACGGGAACTAATTGCCGCCCCCAGGAGGTTTCCCTGGTCATGTACGGGCGGGCGAACATGGTAATGATGCGGGGCTTCCGGATGGACCCCTCTATCACCAAGCAGAAGCTCAAGCCGGGCACAATCCGCAGGATCGCCGCCTACGCGCGGCCTTACCGGGTGCACCTGGCGGTATTCCTCCTCGCCACCGCGGTCGACGCCGTGATCACCGTCATCAACCCCCTGCTTCTGCGGGAGCTCATCGACAACGGCATCCTGACCCGCAACCAACAAGTCGTGATCGTGCTCGCCTGCGTGGTCGCGGCCGTCGCGATCTTCGACGCGGCGCTCGGCTTCGTGATCCGCTGGTTCTCCGCCCGGATCGGCGAGGGCCTCATCTACGACCTGCGCACCCAGGTGTTCGACCACGTGCAGCGGCAGCCGATCGCCTTTTTCACCCGCGCGCAGACGGGGTCGCTGGTCAGCCGCCTCGACGGCGACGTGGTCGGGGCCCAGCAGGCGATCACCTCCACGCTGTCCGGCGTGCTTTCGAACCTGCTCAGCCTGATCCTCATCCTCGCGGCGCTGTTCTACCTGTCTTGGCTGGTCACTGTCATTGCCCTAGTAATGATCCCGTTGTTCATCCTGCCCGCCCGGCTGGTCGGCCGCCGGATGCAGCGGCTGACCCGAGAGAGCATGCAGCTCAACGCCGAGATGGGCTCGACGATGACCGAGCGGTTCAACGTCGCAGGCGCCATGCTGGTGAAGCTGTTCGGGCGGCCCCGCGAGGAAGCCGGTGCGTTTTCCGCGCGGGCGGCCAAGGTCCGCGACATCGGCGTCGTCACCGCGATGTACGGCCAGGTGCTCTTCGTCGCGCTCACCCTCCTGGCCTCGCTGGTGACTGCCCTCGTCTACGGTCTAGGCGGCACCCTGGTCATCGACGGCACCTTCCAGATCGGCACGCTGGTCGCCCTGACCACCCTGCTCGGGCGGGTCTACGGGCCGATCACGTCGCTGTCCAGCGTGCAGATCAACGTCATGACGGCCCTGGTCAGCTTCGACCGGGTCTTCGAGGTGCTGGACCTCAAGCCGCTGATCGCCGAGAAGCCCGACGCGGTACCCCTGCCGCGCACGACCGAAGCCAACGGCCAGGGCTCCCTCGCCCCGGAGATCGAGTTCGACGACGTATCGTTCCGCTACCCGTCGGCCAGCGAGGGGTCGCACGCCGCGCTGGAGTCGATCACGCTGCCGGCGCCGGAACGCCGGGACGCCGGGACGGGGGTGCTGCACGGGGTGAGCTTCCTCGCGCCGCCCGGCAAGCTGACCGCCCTGGTCGGTCCCTCAGGAGCGGGCAAAACCACGATTACGGCGCTGGCGGCCCGGCTCTATGACCCGAACGAGGGGACCGTGAGCATCGGCGGATACGACGTCAGGGACGTCACCCAGGAGTCATTGCACGACGTGGTGGGCGTGGTCACCCAGGACGCACACCTGTTCCACGACACGATCCGGGCCAACCTGACCTACGCGCGCCCGGCGGCCACCGAGCTCGAGCTGATCGAGGCGTGCGAGGCCGCGCAGATCTGGGATCTTATCTCCGGCCTGCCCGACGGCCTGGACACCGTGGTGGGGGACCGCGGTTACCGGCTGTCCGGCGGGGAGAAGCAGCGCGTCGCCGTGGCGCGGCTGCTGCTGAAGGCCCCGTCGGTGGTGGTGCTCGACGAGGCCACCGCGCACCTGGACTCCGAATCCGAGGTCGCCGTGCAGCGCGCGCTGAAGACCGCGCTCGCGGGCCGGACCTCGCTGGTGATCGCGCACCGGCTCTCCACGATCAGGGAAGCCGATCAGATCCTGGTCGTCGACGCCGGCCGGATCACCGAGCGCGGTACGCACGAGGAACTCCTCGCGGCCGGCGGCCTGTACGCCGACCTCTACCACACCCAGTTCGCCGGCCAGGCGGCCTAAACGCGGTATCCGGCCGCCCCGCCGCGGAGTTACCATCGGCAGGCCCCCCGGCTCCACCCGCTCAGCCGCTTGGCCCTGCAGGTCGCCGTCCGCGGCATGCGCCCGGGCTAGACGATGTAACCGAGGCGCCGGAGTTCTTCGCCGGCGATTTTCTCTATCTCGGTGATGTCCTCGGTAGTGAGGGACATCTCGTAGGCCGGGGCGCGGCGGTTGCGGCTGCGCGTGCGCGAGACGCGGGCCTCGTTGCGGATCTCAGCCGCTTGCACGCTGGTCCCGGCAAAGCGGGACAGGTCGGCTAGGGCTTCGTCTGGCTTGCCCAGCAGGTGCTCGTAGCGGATGGTCTTCAGCTGGCCGGGCGGCAGGCTGTGGTGCAGCCGGGCGGCCAGGCGCACGGACCAGCGCCAGCGCAGCGCGCACCGCCCGGCCGGCGACAGGCGGGGCCACAGCTCGCGGTCCTCTTCGGATTCGATGCCGAAGAACGGGTTGGGGAACTCGGTGTCCACGTTCACGAAGCTGGGCCTGAACCAGGACATCACCACCGGGTCGGCGAGCATGCTGGCCACCACGTCCCGGCCGTCCCTGACCACCTGGATGATCCGCGCATCGGGAAATGCGTAGGTGAGCGCCTCCGCGCAGTAGATGAGGTCCGGGCTCGCGTCGCCGAACGTCTCGAGCCCCCGGAGTTCCACGCACGGCCCGACCGCGTCCGCCGCAAGCCCGGCGGCGGCCCGGCATTCGCGGGTGCATTCCAGGCAGCTGTGCGGCGTGATCTGCCAGCCTTGCGCGAAGGCGTCCCGCATGACGGTGGCGGCGGCCTGCGCCCGGCCCTGGTGCATGGACGGCCGCCGGGCGAAGGCGTACACGGTGCGCAGCACGCTCGGCTGGCCGATGGTGACGTGAAAGCCCGCAGATGCCTTCAGGGCGCGACCGATCAGGTCCGCGCCCGAGTGCGGTGCGCCGACCACGAAGATCGGCTGGTGCACGCTGCGGGAGTTGACGATGAGAATGTGACGAGCGGAGGGCATCATCACCTAGCAGTCTGTTTTTTCATAGCCTGGCCGTCTGGACGCTCTTAGCCTGGCACGCTTCGGCGCTCATCTCGGGATCCACGCCTGTGTTCTTCGGCGTGGCCACTCAAGTTGAGGGCCGTTTGCACTAGTGGGACATGGCTGAACGCCTGTGGCATGTTACCGACGATGGCGTAGTCTCCGATCCGGCCGGCCATATGTCCTCCTGAGTTAGGCCTGCTAGCAAAGGCCCTGCCGATACCGTACCGGGCGCCGTCGGCCCTTAGGCTGGCATCATGCGGCTACTACCCGATGTAGTGGGTGAGGAACGGCGTCGCCGGGTGCCCGGCGCAGGGCGGCGTCGCCTGACCGGTGTGGTCATGGCTCTCGTCGCCACGGCCGCGCTGGCGGGCTGCTCGCGGTTCGACGCGGCGCTCGGGCAGCGGCAGGCGGTCGTCTCCTTCCGCGCGGGCACCCCGGTGCCGCAGCGCCTGGCGGTGCGTTCGGCCTGCGCCAAGATCCCGGCGGTGACTCCGCAGCCGCTGCCGTCCGACCTCAGCTCTCCTTATGCGCTCCAGCAGCTCATCTTCCAGATCGACCACGCGTCCGACGCGGACGTGGCTCACCTGGAAACGTGCCTGGCCAAGTTCCCCTCGGTGGCCGGCGTCATCCTGCAGGATTCAAGCGACGAGGGCAACTGACGCTGGGTTGACCCGGACGGCTCCCCAGGGCCCTCGGGCGTCTTCGCATCGGCCACCTTGACCCGGCCGGCTGTGGCCAATTCACTACATTGCCGAGTTCATGTATAGTAAACCGACGTTATTCCCATATAAACGATAGAAATTAGGTACTAGATGCGACGTGTGACGACCGCCGCGATGATCGGCGTTGCTCTCCTGTTGGCTGGCTGCTCTTCTTCTTCTTCGAGTACCACTTCTTCGGGTGCGACGGCGAACGCGGCTGCCAGCACCGCGCCGGTAACGGTCAGGCTTGGCTTCCTCACGAACATCACCCACGCTTCCGCTCTTGTCGGCCTGAAAGAGGGCTTCTTCACCAAGGACCTCGGCTCTGCGGGCACGGTAAAGGCCACCGCGTTCAGCACCGGGACCGAGGAGACCACGGCCCTGCTGGCCGGCCAGCTTGACGCCGCCTATGTCGGGCCGAACCCGGCCATCAACGCCTGGCAGAAGTCAAACGGCACCGCGATCAAGATCATCTCCGGTGCCGCGACCGGCGGCGCTTCGGTCGTGGTCGAGAAGGGCATCACCTCCGCCTCCCAGCTCAAGGGCAAGACGCTGGCGACTCCCTCGCTCGGCAATACGCAGGACGTCGCGCTGCGTTACTGGCTTAAGCAGAACGGTCTGGCGACTACCTCGACCGGTGGCGGAGACGCGTTCATCAAGCCCACCACGCCCAACTCGGCCGCCGTGCTCGAGTTCAAGTCCGGGCAGATCGCCGGCGGCTCCGAGCCCGCGCCCTACGACATCGAGATGGTCAAGGACGGCGGCACCGTACTGCTCAGCGAGACCGGTGTCACCACCTTGCTTGTCGTGACGCAGAGCTTCCTGGCCGCGCACCCGGCGATCGTCGCGGACCTGGTCAAGGCCCAGATCCAGGCCAATGACTTCATCAAGTCCAGCCCGGCCGCCGCCCAGGCGGATGCCAACGCCGAGTTGGGCTCCTACACCGGCAAGCCGCTCAAGGCGAGCATCGTGGCGGCGGCGTTCAAGGAGATCACCTTCACCAACGACCCGGACGCGTCCTCGCTGACGAGCGACGCCTCGCAGGCCCAGTCGCTCGGCTTGCTTAAGCCAGTCAACCTGAGCGGGATCTTCGATCTCGGCCCGCTCAACACGGCGCTGGCCGCGGCCGGCGAATCGCAGGTCAGCTCCTAGGAGGTAACTTCGGTGACGGTTACTGATCGTCGGGCGGCACCCCGCGTCGAGGGGGTAGACGGGTCCGTCAGGTTGGCGGGCGTGTCCAAGGTATTCGGGCGCGGCGCTTCGGCCGTCAAGGCGCTCGACCAGGTGTCGCTCGAGGTGGCGCCGGGTGAGTTCACCTGTCTGATCGGTGCCTCAGGCTGCGGGAAGTCCACGCTGCTTTCCCTGGTGGCCGGCCTTGAGGAGCCGACCGCGGGGGAGGTGTCCACCCAAGGCGGGCGGGTGGCCTTCATGTTCCAGGAGCCCGCGCTGTTTCCCTGGCTCACCGCGGCGGGCAACGTGGAGCTGGCCCTGCGGGCCCGCGGCGTGGGTAAGGCGGAGCGCCGTCAGCGCACCGGCGAGCTGCTCGAGACGGTGCACCTGGGCGGGTTCGGCGGCAAGCGCCCGCATCAGCTCTCCGGCGGCATGCGGCAGCGGGTCGCGCTGGCTCGCGCGCTGGCCCAGGACGCCGATGTGCTGCTGATGGACGAGCCGTTCGGCGCCCTGGACGCGATGACAAGGGACGTGCTGCACGATGAGCTCGACCGCATCTGCGCGGACCGGCGCCTGACCGTCCTGTTCGTCACCCACAACGTCCGGGAGGCGGTGCGGCTCGGCGACCGGGTCGTGGTGCTGAGCAGCCGGCCCGGCCGCGTCATCGAGGAGTTCGCTGTGCCGATCCAGCGGCCCCGCCGGATCGACTCGGCGCCGGTCGCGGAGCTGGCGGCGCGGATCACCGACCGGCTGCGTGAGGAGATGACCCGCGATGGCCGCCAATAACAGGGCGAAATACGCGGAGAAGCTGACCTGGCTCGAGTCCCTCGAGGTCGAATCACCCCAGGACCAACGGGGCCGCCGTCTGGCCACGCGTTTCTGGGCCGGTCTGTGGCCGGTGGCGCTGGCCATCCTCATCGTGCTCGCGATATGGCAGCTGATCCACGTCAGCGGCTGGAAGAAGGACATCTTCCCCGGGCCTGGCGCGACCCTGGCCAACCTCTGGGACCAGATGAAGACCGGCCTGCTGTGGCACGCGATCGGCACTACGGCCGAACGTGCGGTCATCGGGTTCGGCCTCGCCGTGCTCATCGGCGCGGTCGTCGGCGCTCTGGTATCCAGGATCCGGCCCCTGCGGGCGGCGGTCGGGTCGCTGATCACCGGGTTGCAGACCATGCCGTCGATCGCCTGGTTCCCGTTCGCCATCATCTTGTTCGGGATCTCGACCACCGCCATCTTGTTCGTCATCATCCTCGGCGCTGCTCCGTCGATCGCCAACGGCCTGATCGCGGGCGTGGATTACACTCCGCCGCTGCTGCTCAAGGCGGGCAAGATGATGGGGCTGCGCAGGCTGTCCTTGTACCGGCACCTGATCTTGCCGGCCTCGATGCCTGCGCTGGTGGCCGGGCTCAGGCAGGGCTGGGCGTTCGCCTGGCGCAGCCTGATGGCGGGCGAACTGCTGGTCATCATCGCGAACCAGCCGTCGCTCGGCGTGCTGCTGTCCACCGACCAGGATCAGTCTGACATGACAAGCGCCACCGCGATCATCATCGTGATCCTGATCCTCGGCATCCTCGTACACACGCTGTTCAGCCTGGCCGACCGCTCCATCCGCCGCCGCTGGGGCCTGACTGGCAGCAGCTAGGCGAGCAGGCGCCGGGCGGCCGCCGCGATGAATGTAATGGTGGGGATTTTGGGATGAGGCCCGCCCCCGGTGGGGGGGTTGCCAGGGGCGGGCCCGCTTGAGTGCCGCGGAGTGTCTAGGTCCGCGGGGTGAGGTGCAGGATTACCACTTCGTCGGTGCCGGAACCGGGGCCGTTGTTCGTGCCGGACGGCTGACCGCTCTCATAGGGGCTGCTCTGAGTCGGCCAGCCGACGTAGTTCTGCGAATTGTACTCGAACCAATCCGACGCGGTCGTGGTCGGGATGATCGGCAGGTCCGCCGCGACGAACTTCGCGATCGGGGCCAGGTCCGCGGCCTGCTGGGCGGTCGTCGAGGCCCCGGCTAGCGTGGCCAGCTGGGCCTGGATCGCGGGGTCGTTCAGCCGCTCGTAGTCGCCGGTCGCGGCCGAGCCGGTGGCCAGCGAGCTGTCCAGCCAGCTGTCGTACATGGTGTACGGGGTGAGCCCGTCGGTCGACCAGTGCGAGGTCAGCTGGAAGTCACCGTCGGCGACGTCGGTGAGCCAGGCGTTTACCGCCTGGCCCTGGAACGTGGCGTCGATGCCGGCCGCACGCAGTTCCTGCGCCACGATGGCGTCATCCTCGGCGTAGTCCGTGAACGCGGACGGGTCGGTGATCGTAATCGAGACGGTCTGCCCGCCCTTGGTGAAGAAGCCGTTGCTGCCCAGGGTGTAGCCAGCCTTCTCCAGGATCTGCTTCGCGGCGGCCGCGCTGCCGGTGGCCGAAACCGTCATTGAGGCGACCGGCGCACTCCAGGCGCTGAAGGTCGGCAGCGTCAAGCCGGTGGCGTTGAGGACCGGGTTCTCCAGGCCGGCCTCGCCCTCGGAGGCGATGACGCTGCGGTTGATCGCCGCGCTGATGGCCTGCCGCACGGCCAGCTGGTTGGTCGGCCACTTGTTCAGGTTCGGCATGAGGCTGTTGGTGCCGCCGGGTGCCTCCCAGTAGTGGTGCTCGGATGGATTGGTATCGACGAAGCTCTTCTGCAGGCCGGGGATGAAGTTCCCGGTCCAGTCGATCTGCCCGGAGAACAGCGCGCTGAGCGCGCCGGTGTTGGAGGTGTAGACCGGGAAGTAGACCTTCGGGACCTTGACCAGGGACGCCTGCCAGTAATCGGGGTTCTTGACCAGCGTGAAGCCCTGCGGCGTGAAGCTGCCCAGCTTAAAGGGTCCGGTGCCGACCGGGTTCGGGTCCGCGAAGGTCGCCGGGTTGCCGGCCTTGCTCCATATCGCCTGCGGTACGATCGCGGTGCCGGCGATATTCTCCAGGTTGGTGTACTGGGCCGTCGGGAACGTGAGCACGACGTTGTTGCCGGACGTCGTGACGCTGGAGATCTTCAGGCCGCCGAGGTTGACCGACGCGTTGTTCTTCATCAGGTTGAACGTGTAGGCCACGTCCGCTGGGGTGAACGGCGTGCCGTTGTTCCACTTCACGCCCTGGCGGATCGCGAAGGTGATCGTCTTGCCGCCGTTGGACCACGCGTAGGACGTGGCGAGCCACGGGTAGTTCGTCGGCGGAGCGGCGAGGTCGAACTGGATCAGCGGCTCATAGATGAGTCCCGTCGCGCCCATGCCGTAGGCATCGCCGGTGCTGACGAACGGATTGAACGCCTGGGTGATGGAGGTCTCCGGGGAGCTCTCCATGACCAGGGTCTTTCCCGTGGTATTAGCGCTTGAGCTCGAGCTTGCGCTTGTGCTTGAGCTTGACGAACACGCGGCGAGCCCGCCCGCGAGCACGGCAGCGGCCGCTACCGTCAGTAGCCGTCTATGGCTGTGCAATCTCCTCATCAGTTTCGTCTTCCTCTCGTTGCGGTTATGGGGGTTAGTTCGGGGTCGTACGCCCACCTTCCGCCAGCCCGGAGACGAGCTCGGGCGCGGCGACATCCAGCCGCCAGCAGGCCGCGCCCCGCGTGGCAGATATCTGCACGAGGGCCGGGTCCTCCCGGCGGCAGCGGTCATCGGCGAACGGGCACCGGGGGCTGAACGGGCAGCCGACCGACGTCGCGCTCTGCTGGTTCTGTGGCCTGTGAGATGCCTGGCCCGGTGTGGTGTCTCGGTGGATACTGCTTCGGTAGGTACTGCTGCGGAGGCTGCTGCCGAGGTTGTCCGGGTCCGGGGCCGAGGCGACGAGCAGCTGCGTGTAGGGGTGCGCCGGGTGCTGGGTGATCTCCTCGGCCGGGCCGCGCTCGACGATCTCCCCGGCGTACATGACCAGCACCTCGTCCGCGAAGTAGCGCGCCGAGGCGATGTCATGGGTGATGTAGAGCATGGCCAGCCGGAAGCGCTGGCGGAGGTCGTCGAGCAGGCTGAGCATCTCGAGCCGGATCGAGACGTCGAGCATGGATACCGGCTCGTCGGCCAGCAGCACCTTCGGGTGGGCGGCGAGCGCACGGGCGAAGGAGACCCGCTGCCGCTGGCCGCCGGACAGCTCGTGCGGGTACTTGTCCAGGAAGTGTTTCGCGGGCGTGAGCCGCACCTGCTCCATCAGGGCGACGACCTCATCGTCCACGTTCACGCTCTTGCCCTGGTGCAGCTTCACCGGGCGCTCGAGGTGGTAGCGCACGGTGTGCACCGGGTTCAGCGAGGAAAACGGGTCCTGGAATACCAGCTGGACTTCGCTCTTGTAGCGCCGGAAGTCACTGCGGTTGGTCACCCGGACCTGCTTGCCGTCCAGCTGGATGACGCCGGAGGTGAGGCGTTCCTGCCCGGCCAGCAGCCGGGCGGCCGTCGACTTGCCCGACCCGCTTTCGCCCACCAGCGCCACGACGGCACTCTGGTAGAGGTTGAAGGAGACATCGCGCACCGCGTGCAGGGTCTGGCCGCGGCCGATGCGGAAGTCCTTGCTGACCGAGATCGCCTCCATGGCGAGCGGCCCGCGGCCCGCGGCCACGGACGTCAGCGTCTGCTCGGTCATGATCCCAGCTCCTCGGCGGTTTCAGGCTGCTTCCGGGACGCCGAGGGAAGCGACGGGGGCGGTGTCTGCGGGAGTACGAACGGGCAGGCGGTCACGTGCCCCGGGTCGTTGGAGGTGGCGACGGGCAGCAGGTGCATGTCGACTTCCTCGCACGCCGTCGTGCCGTATCCGCAGCGCGGCAGGAACGGGCAGCCGGGCGGCGGGTTACGCAGGTCGGGCGGTGAGCCGGGGATCCCGGCCAGCTCGCGGCGCGGGCCGCGCAGCGAGGGGAACGAGTTGAGCAGGCCCCTGGTGTAGGGGTGCGACGGCTCGCGCTGGATCTCCTCGGCCGTACCGATCTCCAGTAGCTGCCCGGCGTACATCACGGCGATCCGGTCGGCCAGCTCCAGAAGCAGGGACAGGTCGTGCGTGATGAACAGGATCGAGAAGCCGAGGCGCTCCTTGAGCTCCACGATCTGGGCCAGGATGTCGCGCTGCACCACGACGTCCAGCGCGGTGGTCGGCTCATCCATGATGACGACCTCGGGCTCGGTGGCCAGCGCCATCGCGATCATCACCCGCTGCCGCATGCCGCCGGACAGCTCATGGGGATAGCTGCGCAGCCGCGATCGCGGGATGCCGACCAGGTCGAGCAGCGAGCCTGCCTTGTCCCTGGCTTCGCCCCTTGGCATCCGCATGTGCGCGTGAATGACGTCAAGCAGCTGGTCCTGGACGTTGAGCACCGGGTTCAGCGCGTTCATCGCGCTCTGGAAGACGATGGAGATCTCCCGCCAGCGCAGCCGCTGCAGCTCATCTGGGCGCAGCTTCAGCACATCGACTGGCTTGGTCACCCGGCGCCCGGCGTAGCGGACGCTGCCGTTCGTGATCAGGGCCGGCGCCCGGAGCAGGCGGGTCGCGCCATAGACGAGCGTGGACTTGCCCGAGCCGCTCTCGCCGGCCAGGCCGATCACCTCCCCGGCGGCCAGATCCAGGTTCACCTTGTCCACCGCCCGGACGTCACCGCCGGGCGTCCGGTAGACGACCGACAGATCCCGGATCTCGAGCACAGGATCCGGGCTGGCGCCAGGAGCGGGGGCGACCGGAAAAGCGGCTACAGGGGACGGGGCCTGGTCTGGGTCCGCGCTCATCAGGGCTTGCCTCCCTCGGTCTCGTCGAGCAGCGAACTGCGGGAGAACGAGTGCAGGAATCCGGACACCTTGCCGCGCTGCTGCGAGACCTCGGCCAGCACAGGCGTCGGATCGGCGGGCCGGAGCCAGCGCCCGGCGATCCGGCTGGCGCTGGTCGCGTCGCGCAGCCGCGGGTTGCCGAGCTCGTCGATTCCGGTGTTCAGCAGCACTAGGCCGGTGCCCATGAGCGCCACCGCCAGGCCGGGCGGCACGAACCACCACCAGGCTCCTAGCTCCAGGGCCTGCTGGCTCTGCGCCCAGTAGAGCATGGTGCCCAGGCTCCAGCTGTTGAGGTTGGCGACGCCGATGAAGGCGAGGGCCACGGACGCGCCGATCGCGTACAGCACGGTGTTCACGAAGCTGGCCGCGATCAGGCTCACCTCGTTAGGCACGATCTCGTAGGTGATGATCCGCCAGGTTTTCTCCCCGGTCTCCTGGGACGCGGCCACGAAGTCGCGGTTGCGGATGGCCAGTGTCTGCGCGCGGATCACCCGCGCGCCCCACGGCCAGCCGAGCGCGGCGAGCACCACGATGGTCGCGGTCTGGCCCTTCGACTGCAGGTAGCCGAGCAGGATGATGAGTAGCGGAAGGGCCGGGATGACCAGGAACACGTTAGTGACCAGCGACAAGACCTCGTCCCACGCGCCACCGAGGAAGGCGGCCGTGACTCCGACGATCACCGCGAGCGCCGTGGCCACCACGCCGACGACGAACGCGAGTTCCATGGTGAGCCGGATCCCGACCAGGAGCTGGGACAGGACGTCCTGCCCGCTCTGGGTGGTACCGAGCAGGTGCGCTGAATACGGAGCGTGCAGGGAGAGGGCCGGGGAAGGATTCTGGTACGAGGGGTCATACGGCGCGACCAGCGGGCCGATGATGGCCACGAGCACGAACAGGCCGAGCAGGATGGCGCCGACCTTGGCCTTGGGGGGCATCCGGCGCCAGCGGCCGGGTCTGGCTTCTTCTTGCGGCCGCGCAGCGGGTTCGGCGCTGATCGGCAGGACGGCGGTCATCGCGCTGCCTCCCTGACTCGGGCGCGGGGATCGACGAACACGATGATGATGTCGACGATCATGTTGGCGAGCAGGACCGCGAAGGTGATCACCAGGAAGATCGCCTGCATCAGCGGGTAGTCGTTGGAGGTGACCGCGTTGAGCAGCTGCAGGCCGATGCCCGGGTAGGAGAAGACGATCTCCATGATCAGGGCGCCGGACACGACGAAGCCGACCGCGAGGCCGAACCCCTGCAGCTGGGGCAGCAGCGCGTTGCGGGCCGCGTAGGTGAAGATGACCCGGTGGCTGGGCAGGCCCTTGGCCTGGGCCGCGATCACGTAGTCCTCGCCGATCGTGGTGATCATGACGTTGCGCATCTGCAGCATCCAGCCGGCGATCGAGGTGAGGATGATGGTGAGCGCCGGGAGCAGCGAGTGGTAGACGGCGCTGCTGATGAACGCCCAGTTCCACCCGGGGACCAGGCCCTCCGCGTAGCCCTGGCCGATCGGGAAGACGTGCAGCTTGACGGCGAACAGTTCGATCAGGATCAGCGCGAAGAAGAAGTAGGGAATCGCCTGCAGGAACATGAGGCCGGGCAGGACCCGGTCCAGCGAGCCCCCGTGCCGCCAGCCGGCCGCGATGCCGAGCGCGGTACCGATCAGGAAGGCAATGACCGTCGCCATTCCGACCAGGGTGAGGGTCCACGGGATGGACTCGCCGAGCAGGGTAGAGACCTGGGCGGGGTACTGCGTGACGTCCGTGCCGAAGTTGAAGTGGAAGACATCGACGAGATAGGAGGTGTACTGGTGCCAGATCGAACCCGGATGCCCCACCCCGAGCATGGCCTCGAGCGCCTGGTAGGCCGAGGGCTGCAGGTTAGGGAACTTCGACATGATGCTCTCGACCGCGTTGCCCGGCATCGCCCGCGGGATGAAGAAGTTGATGGTCAGCGCCACCCAGGCGGTGACGAGATAGAACACCAGGCGGCGGAGTATGAACGACATGGCGGCTCCTAAGCCTTTGCTGCTTGCCGGGCCGATCGGGGGGCCTTGGGACCGCCCTGGCGTGTACCGCGGCTACCCGTCCTGGCTGCGGCCGAACGTGTTCTGGGGGGCTTCAGCGTCTCGACGGGCCGGCGAGTCACCGTGCCGGGCGGGCAGCCGCAGCTCGACCGCAGCACGAGCTCGGTCGGCAGCAGCTCTATGGTGGGGGACAGGTCCGGGTCGGCGATGCGCTCGAGAACGCGGGCGCAGGCCTGCTCGCCCAGCATGCGCATCGGCTGGTGCACGGTGCTGAGCGGGGGATCGAACAGGCTGCTGGGATAGATGTCGTCGAAGCCGACCACGGCCACCTCCTCGGGGACCCGCACGCCGGCCGCGGCGAAAGCCCGCAGGACCCCGATCGCCATCTGGTCGTTGGCACACACGACCGCTTCCGGCAGCGCCCCGCGGTGCTTGGCGAGCAGTTCCTCGCCCGCCTGCTCGCCGCTGCGGACGCTGAAGATCCCCTGCGTGGAGCCGATCAGCTCGCAGTGCGGATGGCCGCGCAGCACGTGCTCAAGGGCGAGCCGCCGCTGGACCGCGTCCGGCGAGTCCGGGGGTCCGTCGACGTGGAACAGGCGCCGCCTGCCGTGATCGGCGATGAGGTGGGTGATGATGGCGGCCGACCCGGAGAAGTTGTCGGCCGCTACCACGTCGGCCGCCCGCTCGCCCGGGGTCCCGGCTATGACGACCACGGGAACCCGGGCCGCGAGCCGCTCGATGTAATGGGAGGCGACGAACCCCTCGCCGATGAGAATCCCGTCGACCTTGCCGGACATCGAGTCCAGCCGGCGGAAATCCGGTGTGCCAACCCCCTCGGCCTGGATGAAGGTGATGAGGAGGAGCAAGTTGTGGTCGCGGATCCGCGCCTCTACTCCGCGGAGCACCTCGTCGTAGTAGAGCAGACCCACGTTCTCGATGTCCCGCGGCTGTACCTCGCGCTCCACGCACACCATGCCGATGACGTCCTTGCGGCGGCGGGACAGGCTCTGCGCCGCGCCGTCGGGCACGTAGCCGAGTTCCTCGATGGCCTGCTGCACCCGGATCCGCGTGGCCTCGCGCACCCGGTCCTGGCCGTGCACCACCCGCGAGACCGTCGCGGTGGAGACGCCGGCCAGGCGCGCCACATCGAAGAGCGTTACCACGATTTCACGATCAGCGGCATTGCTGTTTCCTCGGATACCAGGTCAACGGGCTCGACATCCAGGGTTCACATAAACGACATGTAAACGTTTACACCAGAAATCTAAGCGCTTACACTAACCCTCAGCACACGGCCGGTCAAGGTTCGTGTCCACGTCGTAATAAGGAGAGGTTGATGACGGAACTGGCGACAGGTGACGAAGGCGCCCTCGGTTTCCCAGAAGGGTTCATCTGGGGAGCGTCGACGGCCGCCTACCAGATCGAGGGAGCGGCGGACGCGGACGGCAAGGGCCCCTCGGTATGGGACACCTTCAGCCACACGCCGGGCAAGGTCCACGGCGGCGACACCGGCGACATCGCCTGCGGCTCCTACCACCGCTACCGCGACGACGTCGCGCTGATAGCCTCCCTCGGCCTGAGCTCCTACCGGTTCTCCATCTCCTGGCCGCGAGTCCAGCCCGGCGGCCGGGGCGCCGCCAACCAGCGGGGCCTGGACTACTACCGCGCGCTGCTCGACGAGCTCGGCGAGCACGGCATCGCGGCCACGGCCACGC
Source organism: Streptosporangiaceae bacterium (assembly GCA_052144275.1). Taxonomy (GTDB): domain Bacteria; phylum Actinomycetota; class Actinomycetes; order Streptosporangiales; family Streptosporangiaceae; genus Palsa-504. The sequence goes on along the minus strand of JBKQQQ010000147.1, from coordinate 4,247 downwards.
TCTACCACTGGGACCTGCCGCAGGAACTCCAGGACGAGGGCGGCTGGGCGGCCCGCAGTACGGCCGAACGGTTCGGCGAGTACGCCGCGCTCACCGCGGAGGCGCTCGGCGACCGGGTCGCCCGCTGGATCACCCTGAACGAGCCGCAGGTGGTCTCCACCAACGGCTACCGCACCGGCGACCACGCCCCCGGGTTGCGCGACGCCGATGCCGCGGCGGCCGCCACCCACCACCTGCTGCTCGGCCACGGGCTGGCCGCCCGGGCGCTGCGCGACGCGGGCGCGGCCGAGGTCGGCATCACCCTGGACCTGCATCCGGTCCGGGTGCTCGGCGACGGGTCCGGCGAGCTGGAGCAGGGCCGGCAGATCACCGACGCGGCGGCGAACGGCATCTACCTCGAGCCGCTGCTGCACGGCCGGTATCCGGCGCACGCTCCGGAGGCCCTGCTCCCGCCGCCCTCGCTGATCGCCGACGGCGACCTGGAGACGATTTGCCAGCCCCTGGACTTCCTCGGCGTGAACTACTACTCCCCGGTCTTCCTGCGCGCCGGGGACCCCTCCGACCTCAGGCGCAACGAGCAGCACGCCCGCTGCCGGGTGCCCGGCGTCGTGGAGTACCTGCCCGAAGAGCTGGACCGGACGCCGATGGGCTGGCTCGTCGATGCCAGCGGGTTGCACCAGATCCTGGTCGACGTCTCCAAGCAGGCCCCTGGCCTGCCGCTCTACGTCACCGAGAACGGTTGCGCGGCCGAGGACTACGTGAACCCGCAGGGCGAGGTGAACGACGTCGAGCGGGTCAAGTACCTGCACACGCATCTGGAGGCGGCGGCGCGGGCCATCAAGGACGGCGCCAACCTGGCCGGGTACTTCGTCTGGTCGCTGATGGACAACTTCGAATGGGGCTGGGGCTACCAGAAGCGTTTCGGGATCGTGTTCGTGGACTTCGCGACCCAGCGCCGGATCCCCAAGGCCAGCGCCGCCTTCTACGCCAACGTGGTCCGGGCCAACGCGATCCCGCTGCTGCCCGCCTCCTGGCCCCGCTGACCGGGAGGACCTCAGCCCAGCACCACCTCGAGCTGGCCGATGCGCTCGGGTTCGGCGATCATCTCGATCGCGGCGACCTTTTCCCGCTGCCGGGAGACCTCGGTCTCCTGGCGGGCCAGGACATCGGTCTTGATCCCCACGGCCACAAGAGCGGCGCCGTCGGCTACTTCTACGTCGGCGACATCAAGAGCACCCTGCAGGCCCTGCTCGAGGCCGGCGCCGAGGTGGACCAGGACGTCAAGGACGTGGCCGGCGGACGGCTGATCGCCACGGTCAAGGACGCGGACGGCAACCTGATCGGCCTGCTGCAAGACGCCTAACGGGTCGGCCGGGCCCGCGAGCAGGGCGGGCCCGGCTACCCACGCCCGCGGTGGGCATCGCCGTGGGCCTGGTCCCGTCGGCTCGGGGCGACTATCCCGAACGGGCCGTGCTGCGTGCCCAGGCGAATACCGGAGCCGCGAAACACCGGCGGCCCGGGTCAGCTCATCGTGTAACGGATGATTGGGCATATGAGTGAGCGGGCCGGGTACCAGGCCCCAGGTCTTCCGCGGGATGAAACCACGATGAGCCCCATTAGCCGCTAAGCCCGCTTCCTTCGCAAACCCATGCCGGATATCACCGATTCAGGGGATTCACCAGCCCGTAGCCGGGCCTACCGTGAGGCTGACCGGCTAAAGATCCAGACCTGTACGAACTGGCTGCAGCCGGGCGGCGTGTCTATCTACGGCCTTCGTTCACCGCGCCACCTGGCGTGGCACGAATCTTGCACGGTATGAGGTCAGCAGGCGTTCACCCATCAGCCAGGGAGGCACGATGACTCTCAGCGTCGGCGTCGACATGACGCCCGAGTTTCGGATGGCTGCCACGCCGTCGCTTGTCGCCTACGCCAATATTCTAGTCCTTCCCGGCGCCGAGCTAGAGCAGACCGTGGCGCGTGAGTTGTCCGAGAATCCGGCGCTGCTTCAAGACGAAGCGGATACCTGCGGCGGATGCGGCCTGCCGGCTGACAGGCCGTGCCCCTACTGCGGCCAGGAGACCGGTCCGCTCAGGATGCCGAGGCAGGGCAACGCACATGATTTGCCGTGGGGTGCTGGACCTGTCTCCACCATCGCGTGGGCTGAGGCCTTGCTTCGCGATCTCATGCTGGTGCTGCCCGCGCGTGACGCCCGGATCGCGGCGGTGGTCGTCGCGAGCCTGGACGATCGTGGATACCTGACCGAAAGACTTCCCGAGCTAGCTCGTATGGCAGGCACGGACATCACCCAAGCCGAGCGAGTGGTCACGATCCTGCGTGAGACAGGCCCACTCGGAGTAGGCGCCCGCGACCTGCGGGACTGCCTGTTGCTCCAGATCGATCGCCGCGCAGGTGAGGGTGTCTCCAATCCTTGTGTCCGGGCGATCGTAGCCGATCATCTTGAGGCACTGGCGCGTGGCGCTACCGCAACGATTGCCCGGCGGCTCGGGGTGCCTGAGGCAGATGTGATGCACGCCAGTGAGTTCATCCGTCGCGAGCTTCTCCCCCGTCCGGACATCTACGGTGGCGCCGCCCCAGATGACATGGCACCCGTAGGCATCCAACCCGATGTAGCGGTGGTCCGGTCAGCCGACCGCCAAGGCGAATTCCGAGTGGACGTTCTTGAGGAGCGCCGCATGCTCTTGCGCGTTGATCCGCTGCACCGGCAAGTGGCAAAGTCCGACAGGCAGGTGGCGGAATGGGTCGGGAGGGGGGACTTCTTCCTCGCCCGGCTGCGTGAACGCTGGTCCACGCTGAGGCGGATCACTGAGTACCTGCTGGAGCAGCAGCCAGGCCTCGTGGCCGGCGAGCCCGCAACAGATCGTCACTGGACACGGGCTGAGGCGGCCGCGGATCTCGGACTCAATCCGTCGACGGTGAGCCGGGCGATGGCGGGGAAGTACGTCATGCTGCCAGCGCGGCAGGTGCTTCCGTTCGCCACGTTCTTCGATGGCTCGCGCGCGGTCTGTGCCCACCTCGAGGCGATCCTCGCCGCTGAGGACCGGCCGCTAACGGACTCCGAACTTTGCAAACGGCTGGAAAATGCCGGTCACAGCGTGGCCCGGCGCACGGTGGCCAAGTACCGACGCCGTCTCCGTGTCCTGCCCAGCACCTACCGCTGATCCTAGGTATGCCGGCGCCGTTGCTGCCAGGCCACTAAGCCGTTCAGGTCGGCTGCCGCAACCCGAAGCAGGCTTCGCCGTAGCGGGCGCCTTAGCCGCCCAAATGCGAAGGATGCTTCGCCTCGTCAAGCGCGCTCACGCGAGAACTGGCAAGTCGCCGACCGTGGCACGGAACGTGCAAGACAGAGGACAGAGATGAAGTCGGCTGCATGGACAAGCTGATCGAAGGTTCGCCAGGCAGCGCGGCGCCGCCCCGAGAGTGCGGGAGGGATGGATGCACGACATCGGAAGAACGCAACTTGAGCAGCAAACGTTCGGTGAGTACGAAACCGGCGAACTCGAAGGCGGTGAGTACGAAGGCGGCGAGTACGAAAGCGGCGAACTTGAGGGTTACGGGATATCCCCGGAGCTTGAGAGCCCGCTCAGTGAGATGCAGGAGATGGAACTCGCTTCGGAGCTTCTCGAGGTGACAAACGAGCAGGAGCTTGAACAGTTCCTCGGCGATGTGTTCAACACGATCGGCCAGGCTGCCGGGAACTTCCTGAGTTCCGACACGGGTCAAGCACTCGGAGGCATTCTGAAAGATAGCTTGAGCAGCGCGGCGAAGCAGGCACTTCCGGTAGTAGGACGAGCGATCGGGGACGTAGCCGGGGGATACGGAGATATCGGCGCCCAAGCCGGATCGGCCGTCGGATCACTTCTCGGCCTGGAACTGGAAGGGCTCTCCGGAGAGGACCGCGAGTTCGAGATAGCCCGCCAACTGGTTCGCTTCGTCGGCTCAGCAGCCGGGCAGGCAGCCGCCGTCCCACCGGAGGTCCCCCCTGTTGCCGCCGCCAAGACGGCAACCCGCCGTGCGGCGCAGATCTATGCGCCTGGCCTCCTGCCCCGGTTGCAAGGGCGCTCCACGCGGCTATGGCCGCGGGGAGGGCGGTGGGTCCGGCGGGGCCGGACGATCGTGCTCTTCGGTTCTTAAGGGCAGGGCATCGGAGCAAAGGAGGAAGCCATGAGCATTCACGGAACAGAAGTCACAGAATTCGGTGAGTTCGAGGGCGGCGAGTTCGAGGGCGG
>JBKQQQ010000146.1:0-4045 GCA_052144275.1 Streptosporangiaceae bacterium | reverse complement strand
GACCTGAAGGTGCGCGTGGTGAACGTGGTGGACCTGATGCGGCTGGAGCCGGAATCCGAGCACCCGCACGGCATGTCGGACGCCGAGTTCGACGCGCTGTTCACGGTGGACAGGCCGGTGATCTTCGCCTACCACGGCTACCCGACGCTCATCCACCGGCTGACCTACCGCCGCCACGGGCACCACAACCTGCACGTCCGCGGCTACAAGGAAGAAGGCACGACCACCACGCCGTTCGACATGGTCATGCTGAACGACCTCGACCGGTTCCACCTGGTCATGGACGTGATCGACCGCGTGCCCGGGCTCGCCGCCTCGGCCGGGCACCTGCGCCAGCTGATGGTGGACAAGCGGATCACGTCCCGGGCCTACACCCGCGAATTCGGCGAGGACGCGCCGGAGATCCGCGACTGGAAGTGGCCGTACTGACCGCCGTGGATGCGAAGGTCCGGGACGGCTTGGTCCCCCTGACCGGCACCGCGCAGTGGCAGTACCAGCGAGACGAGGCCGAGTTCCTCACCGCGAGCGTGCCCGGCGTGTCCGGTATCGAGAACGACATCACGCTGACCTCGACACCAGACGGACGCGACATCCAGCACGACATCAGTGACGCCTTCCGGCGCAGCGCCAAGCTGGACGCGGAGGAGCTGTCCGTCGATACCACGTCCTACGGGACGGTGATCCTGGCAGGGGCGGTGAGCTCGTGGGCGGAGCACGACGAAGCGGTGGCCGTCGCCTGGTCCGCGCCCGGTGTCACCGAGGTCGACGACCGCATCGTGGTCGAGTACTGAGCCCGGTCTGGGCATAAGCAGCCCGGCCGGGGCCTTCATGAGCTGACGTCAGGCGGGCCCTGGCGATGATGGCCGGTAAGTAGTGAGTAATAGCCTTCGTGTTCCTCTCAAGCCGTCTCGGGTGCCTGGGCTCCATCGCCGTATCGGTAATCGTGACCCTTATTCCCCTCGCTGTCTACCACGTCATCTGACATCGCGATGCGCCAGCCGCCGGCCGACGCGTGGTATCGGCCCGGGCCCCACCCGCGGCCGGCCGGCAGTGGTGGTGGACTACGAATATCAGTGATTCGACCGGTCGCGGAGTACCCGTAGCGTCCTGGAGTATGGTCCTCCCCATGTCGTCCGAGGACCGGTCATAGGTAGGACCGCGGCTGTGCCCGGGGGATCACTCCGGGCCCGGGATTCGTGGCGAGGATCCAGTGACTGAGCGCCGATCGCGGCTTAGGCTGGGCTCAAAGGACGGAAAACCATGAGCACCGACAGTGATCCCATCGGGGCATCGGCGGCAGATGCCGCGGCTGCGCCGCTGGACCTGCTGCTGACCGATGCGGTGTTCGGTGCGCTGCGCCGGGTGAACCCGGGCGGCTCCGGCGTGCGGCTGGCGGCGGCGCTGGCCACCCGGCCCCGGCTCGTCGCTGGGCGGGGGCGGCAGCTGCTGGGCGAGATGGCCCGCATCGCGGTGGGTCGCTCGGAGGTTGAACCGTCCCGGCGGGACCGCCGGTTCGCCGATCCGGGCTGGAAGGGCAATCCGCTGCTGCACCGCGTCATGCAGGCCTACCTGGCGACGGCACAGACGGCGGAGGGTGTGGTCGCGGAGACGGATCTGGACTGGGCCGACTCCGAACGGGTGGGTTTCGCGCTGCGTAACCTGGTGGATGCGCTGGCGCCGAGCAACAACCCGGTGCTCAACCCGGCGGCCGTGAAGGCGGCCATCGACACCGGCGGCGGCAGCACCCTGGCCGGCCTGCGGCACTTCGTTTCCGATATGGCGACTCCGCCGCGGGTGCCGTCCATGGTCGAACCGGACGCATTCGAGGTCGGCGTGGACCTCGCTGTCACGCCGGGGGCGGTGGTCCTGCGCACGCCGGTGTTCGAGCTGATCCAGTACCGCCCGGCTACCGCCACGGTCCGGCAGGTCCCGTTGCTGGTCGTCCCGCCGACCATCAACAAGTTCTACATCATCGACCTGGCGCCCGGCCGGAGCATGGCGGAATACATAGTCTCCAGCGGCCAGCAGGTATTCATGATGTCCTGGCGCAACCCGGACGCCAGGCACGCGAAATGGGGCTTCGACACCTACGGGCAGGCTGTCCTGGACGCTATGGACGCCGTCGAGCGGATCACGCGGAGCGAGCAGGTCGCGCTGATGGGCACCTGTTCCGGCGGCATCATCGCGGCGATGGTAGCCGCGCACCTCGCGCACACCGGCCAGCTGGACCAGATCGCCGCCTTCACCCTCATGGTCACCGTGCTAGATGAGTCGCGGGCCGGCCTAGGTGCCGCCGTCATCGACGAGCGGAACGCGCGGCTGGCCGCCGCCGCATCCCGGGCCCGCGGCTATCTCGACGGGCGGTCGCTGGCCGAAGTGTTCGCCTGGCTGCGGCCGAACGACCTGATCTGGAATTACTGGGTCAACAACTACCTGCTCGGACGGGAGCCGCCAAAGTTCGACATCCTGTTCTGGAACGCGGACACCACCCGGATGACCGCGAGCCTGCACCGGGATTTCCTCCAGATGGGGGTCACGAACGGGCTGGTGCGGCCCGGTGGCGTGACGATGCTCGGCTCACCGGTGGACCTGTCGCTGGTCGACCGGGACAGCTACCTGGTGGCCGGGGTGACCGACCACATCTGCCCCTGGACGAGCTGCTACCGATCCACCCAGCTGCTCGGTGGGAGCCAGCGGTTCGTGCTGTCGACGAGCGGGCACATCGCCGCCATGGTGAACCCGCCGGGTAACGAGAAGGCCAGGTACCAGGTGGCCAAGGATGCCCCGGAAGACCCGCAAGAGTGGCTTCGGCGCGCGGATAACTGCCATGGATCCTGGTGGCCCGACTACGTGGCCTGGCTGGCCGAGCGCTGCGGCGAGGAGAAAGCCGCCCCCGGCGAGCTGGGCGGCGGCGGGCTGGCGCCGATCTGCGACGCGCCGGGAACCTATGTCTATGATCACTGACCCGCCCCGGCTGAACCGGCCAGGACCAGCCGCCGCTGGAGCGGCCTGCTCCGGATGATTGCGGCCCGGCCGCGGCGTGCCGGGCTGGGCGAGCACATGCGGACGCTGAGCATCGGCGGCCGCATCGTGCGGGTCGCGGTGCGGGAGGGGAATCCGGATTGGCCGCCGCTGCTGCTGTGCAACGGCATCGGCGCCAGCCTGGAGCTGTTCCAGCCGTTTGTGGACGCGCTGGATCCGCAGCGGGGAGTCATCCGGTTCGACATGCCGGGCATCGGCGGGTCCCCGGCGCCGGTGGTCCCTTACCATCTGGTCACGCTGCCGTCGCTGCTGAGCGGGCTGCTCGGCCAGCTCGGCTATGAGCAGGCCGACGTGCTGGGCATCTCCTGGGGCGGCGGGCTCGCGCAGCAGTTCGCCGCGAGCTGCCCGGCCCGGGTACGCCGCCTGGTGCTGGTGGCGACCGGGCCAGGCGCGCTGATGGTGCCCGGGCATCCCCGCGTCCTGCTGCGCATGCTCACGCCGCGGCGCCACCGGGACCCGGGACACGCGGCCCGCATCGCCGGCGAGCTGTACTGCGGCAGCGCGCGGAAAGACCCGGCCCTGGCCCGTGACCTGCTGCACGCCACGACACGGCTTGGCCCGGCCAGGGGCTACTACTACCCGCTCCTATCCAGCATCGCCTGGACCAGCCTGCCGCGGCTGCCGAGGCTGCGGCCGCCCACCCTGATCCTGGCCGGTGACGATGACCCGATCATCCCGCTGGTCAACGCGCGGATCATGCACCGGCTGATACCGCGCAGCCAGCTGTACGTCTATCATGGCGGCCACCTGGAGCTGGCCGCGGACGCCGAACGCATCGCTCCGGTCGTGGAGGCGTTCCTTGGCCCGGAAGGAGCTGACGATGTCACAGGTGGCTAGCGAGCATCTCGGGGAGTCGCTCGGGACGGATTTCTTTTCCGTCCGCGAGCAGTTCACCGACGAGCAGTGGGAGCATTTCATCGCCGTCCGGCGGTTCGTCGATGAGGAGGTCGTGCCGGTCGTCGGCCCGTACTGGGAACGGGCCGAGATCTGCTGGCCGCTGGTC